>NZ_JBLKKY010000061.1:0-26279 GCF_059438195.1 Paraconexibacter sp. | reverse complement strand
GCCGCGTCGGGGTTCGTCGCGGCCGCGCGCGGCGCCGGCGACATCCTCGCCGACAACCGCCTCGGGCGGCGCGCGCGCCGCGCGGGCCGCGGTGGTCCCGCGCGCGTCCTCGGGACGGCGACCGGTCGCCCTGTGCGGATCGTCGCCATCGGTTTCGCCGTCGCGGTCGTCGGCTGGGGCCTCGACACCCAGGCCGACGTCGAGTCGGACGTCCGCGAGCTCGTGCCGGCCGACCTCCCCGCGCTCGTCGATCTCGACGCGCTGCAGGAGGAGACGGGGATCGGCGGCGAGATCGACGTCCTCCTCACCGGCGACGACGTCACCGACCCGGAGACCGTCGCGTGGATGACGTCGTATCAGCAGCGGCTCCTCGAGCGGTTCGACGCCGTCGGGAAGCCGTGCGGAGAGGTCGAGCTGTGTCCCGCCTTCTCGCTGCCCGACCTCTTCCGCACGGGCTCGGGCGCTCGGACCGAGGAGCAGATCGACGCGCTCCTCGACGCCGTGCCGGCCTACTTCTCCCAGGGGGTCATCACGGAGGACCGCACGAAGGCGAACCTCGCGTTCGGCATCCGGCTCATGCCGCTCGAGCGCCAGAAGGAGGTCGTCGACATCATGCGCGAGGAGCTCGACCCGCCGCCGGGGGTCGACGCGAGGCTCGCCGGCCTGCCGGTCCTCACCGCCGAGGCCAACGCCGCCGTCGCCTCGCCGTGGCGCCGCGCGCTCACGCTCCTCGCCGGCCTCCTCGTCGTCGGGCTCGTCCTCCGCGTCGCGCTCGGCGACCGGCGGCGCGCGCTCCTCCCGCTCGTGCCGATCGCGATGGCGACGGGCTGGTCGGCGCTCGTGCTCTTCCTCACGCGCATCCCGCTCAACCCCATGTCGGTGACGCTCGGCGCCCTCGTCATCGCCATCTCGACCGAGTTCAGCGTCCTGCTCTCCGAGCGCTACCGCCAGGAGCGCGCGGCCGGACACGAGCCGCGCGCCGCGCTCGAGCGCACCTACCGCTCGACGGGGGCGGCCGTCTGGGCGTCCGGCGTGACGACGATCGCCGGCTTCGCCGTCCTCGTCCTCTCCGACATCCGCATGCTCCGCGACTTCGGCGCGGTGACGGTCGTCGACCTGACGGTCTCGCTCCTCGGCGTGCTCGTCGTGCTCCCCGCCGTCCTCGTCCTCGCCGAGGGTCGGCCCGAAGGCGCGCGCGTCCCCGTCCGCCCGCGGCTGCCGCGCCCGGGGCTCCCGCGGCTGCCGCGACGGCGACGCCACCGCAAGCCCGCGATCGCGGGAGCAGGCGAGTGACGTCCGGCCGCGACGGGTCCGAGGGGCCGCTCGGCTTCGACGACGACGAGCCGCGAGACGAGGACGGGCAGAGCGAGACCGGGGCGGGACGCCGTGCTCCGGGCCCGGCGGCGCGCCGGCTCGAGGCCTCGGACGCCGACGCACCGGCCGGGTCGCGCCGCCCCGTGCACCCGTCGGGCATGCCGCGAGGCGCGAGTCGCTACGGCTGGTTCGTCGGGGTCGTCGTGGTCCTCGCCGTCGCGGCGCTCGCGCTCACGACCGTCGGCGGGGACGGCATCTCCTCGACCGGCCTCGAGAAGGGGGAGGAGGCGCCGCCGTTCGCGGCGCCCCTCGCGCTCTCCGACCTCGAGGGTGACGTCAACGTCGCGCGCGAGCCCGACAGCGGGGAGGCAGGGTCGATCCCGGCGTGCGAGGTCACGGGACCCGACGTCCTCAACCTCTGCGAGCTCGTCGAGGACGGGCCGGCCGTCCTCGTGTTCTTCGCGACGCGCGGAGGCCCGTGCGTCCGCGCGCTCGACACGCTCGACCGCGTCGCGTCACGCCACCCCGGCGTCGACGTCGCCGCGATCTCGATCCGCGGCGATCGCGACGATCTGCGGGACCTCGTCCGCGAGCGCGGGTGGCGCTTCCCCGTCGGCTACGACCGCGACGGCGTCCTCGCGAACCTCTACGGCGTCGCGGTCTGCCCGCAGTTCGCGCTCCTGCAGGAGGGCGGGGCGACGTTCGACACGGTCCTCGGGGAGCCCTCGGCCGAGGAGCTCGATCGCAGGATCGGACGCCTCGCCGACGCCCCGGACGCGCCGACCTCTGCGACGGGGAGGGTCGCTCCCGGTACGGTCGCACCGTGACGCCCGCGATCGACCGGCCTGGCACCGAGCCTCGCTTCGACGAGGGCTGGGTCGACACGGACGTCCGCGAGGAGTTCCCCGAGCTGAAGCTCCTCTCCGTCGTCCAGACGACCTGGCCGGGGCGCAGCCCGCGCGAGCTGAGGGAGCGCCTCCGCCTCCTCAGCAACCGCTTCGGCGGCGCGGACGCCGTCAACCTCCGTCGGCGGCCCGTGCCGCACGCCTACCGGGTCTTCTTCCGTCACATCGGCCTCGACCCGGACACGACGCGCACCCCGGTGGAGGCCGCGGCGATGGAGCGCCTCATGCGCGGCGGGTTCTCGGCGAAGGGGCGGCTCGAGGCGTCGCTCCTCATCGCCCTCGTCGAGACGGGGGTCCCGCTCTGGGCGCTCGACGACGACGAGGTCGACGGCCCGCTCGGGATCCGGCCGGCGCAGGCGGGCGAGCGCCTCGGCACGGGGGAGGAGGCCCATGACCTCCCCGAGGGGCGCCTCGTCGTCGCCGACGCCGCCCGGCCCGTCGCCGTCCTGTTCGGCGACCTCGCGACGAGCCACGCGACATCGCGGGCGACGCAGCGCGCGCGGATCTTCACGGTCCAGGTCGCCGGGGTTCCCGCGATCCACGTCGAGGAGGCGCTGTGGACCGCTGCGTCAGCTTTGGCGACGTAGCCCGGGTTCGCTGCTAGTCTCGAACGGAGAGCGATGCTGCGGATCGACGATCGACATGATCTCGTCCCCTCCGGAGCGCACGGCTCCGCCGTCCCGGCGCCCCCTGCGCCGCCGCGGCGCGACCCGGACCGCGGTCGGGACGGCGACGGAGACGCGCGGCGCACGCTGCGGCGCCAGATCGCTCGCCTCGAGCGCGATCTGGCCGATGCGCTCGTCGCCGCGTTCCCGACGACCCCGGGGATCGACGTCGCGGTCGCCGCGCCCCGCGGCCGCAGAGGCCCGCGGATCCTGTCGCTCGCCGCGCTCGAGGAGCTCCGCGACGACCTCGCCGTGAAGCTGCGCGAGGCGCGGCGGACCATCGAGCTCGCGGGCGCCGAGCACGAGCGCAACCGCGCCCTCCTCGAGGAGATGCTCCAGCACCCCGAGCGCCACAAGTTCCGCCGGCTCCCGAACCGCGACCTCGGTGAGCGGGGCTGCGGCGTCTGGGAGGTCCGTCCCCGGCTCGGGATCATCGGCATGATGATGGGCTGGTGGCACGTGAAGCTCTCGAGCGGCTGTCCCTTAGGCCGCCCGCGCCCGTAGCATCCACACCGATGGGCAAGCGCAGCCGCAAGCGGTCCGCCGTGGGGACCCTCACGCCGCCTCCTCCCCGGCCGACGGAGGCGCCTCGACGCACCCCGGGAACGCCAGTGGATCGGCGGGCGAAGCTCTCCGAGGCGCCGCCGCCCCTGTGGGCGCCGGTGCCGGTGACCGAGATCCTCGTGCTGCTCGGCATGATCCTCGCGGGCGTCGGCTTCTTCGGCGGCGACGCGATGCCGCTCGTCATCGGGATCGCGCTCATCTCCGTCGCGACCCTCGAGCTCGTCATCCGGGAGCACTTCGCCGGCTACCGCAGCCACTCCTCGCTGCTCGCGGGCACCGCCGCCGTCCTCGCGGTCGCAGTCCTCAGCGTCGTCGGCGTCCCGTCGGTCGCCGCCCTCGTCGTCGGAGTGCTCGTCTTCGCCCTCGCCTTCCAGGTCGCGCGCTCGGCCTTCGCCCGCCGCGCCGGCGGGCTCGGCTTCCGCGTGTAGCGTCTCGGCGATGAGCGGCCCAGAAGATCCGACGACCACGAGCGCCCCGGGAGCGGGGGGCACGGGGGAGTCGCGGCGCATGCGGCTGCTCGGCATCCACCACGTCACCCTCATCTGCTCGGACCTCGACAGGACGCGCGCCTTCTACCGCGACCTGCTCGGCCTCTCGCTCGTGCGCGAGGCCGACAACGACGACGATCCGGGTGCGCGCCACTTCTGGTTCGGCGACGCGGAGGGCTCGCCCGGAACGCTCGTCACGTTCCTCGAGTACCCGCAGATGGAGGAGGGGGTCGTCGGGCGCGGCTCGACCCATCACCTCGCGTTCCACGTGGCCTCGACCGACGAGCTGGGCGCGTGGCGCGAGTACCTCGAAGCGGCCGGCGTGCCGTGCAGCGACGTGCTCGAGCGCTCGGGGCTCGTCTCGGTCTACTTCCGCGACCCCGACGGCCACCTCATCGAGATCGCCGCTGCGGCCTGAGGGCCGCGGGAGCGCGCGTCACGGGGGAGGTGGGGGCGGGTCTGCGCCGCCGCGAGCGGCGCAGACCCGCCACCGGATCAGGCGAGCAGCGCGGGCTCGAGCGCCCGTGCGGCGGACGCGCGCACGTGGCGGCGCGGGGCGTCCATCACCGCCCCGAGCATCTCGGCGACGGCGCGGCGCTGGCGGTCGGTCATCGACCCGACCGTCTTCGTCTCGGACATCGGGATGCGCTGCAGGAACGACCGGCAGCGCGCGTGGCCCCAGCGGTGCTGAGCGAGGAGAAGGTCTGCGACCGGCATCGACTCGGCCTCCCACGGGGAGTCGAGGATGACGTCGGCCACGTTGACCTCCCCCGAGAACACCCGGCGCTTCAGCTCCGCGCGAGCGAGGCGCACCTCGTTCGCCCGGGCGAGGGCCCGGAGATGCTGTGGCGCTGGTGTCGTGTGCTCTCGGATCATCTTTTCCTCCTGTCGGCCGTCCCCCGACGGCCGACCGCGTCGTGATGTTGTGCGTGTGCGCGCTCGCGGGCCCCCGGCTCCGGTCCCTCGGGCAGAGCTTTCGGCAAGCGTGAGCTGACCATCGTCGAACGACGGTCACGCTTCCGTCCGCCCCTCCCCGGCGTCCACCTCGGCGCGGCCAGGAAGCTACGTGAGGCGGCGTTCGGCGGTCAACGTGTGAACGGACGTAACAACCGCTCAGAGCGCCTTTTTTCGTCGCCGACTGGACGCGCGGCCGAGGTCTTCTACAACAGGTGTCGCACCGGCTGAGGACGACCGGATCTGACCGCCCCGGAAGGCCGCCGCTCGGGGTCGCGCGCGGGCCCCACGCGGTTGCCCGCGAGCCCGCGGGGACGGCGGCGTCAGTGGTCGCCCGGGCCCGGCAGCGGCCCGTGCTCGGCCTCGAAGGAGGCCTTCACGTCGGCGAAGCGCGCGAGCGCGCGGTCGATCGTCGCGTCGTCGTGGCTCGCCATCACGCTCGTGCGCAGGAGCGCACCGCCGGGCGGCACCGCGGGATGGAGCGCCGTGTTGACGAAGACCCCCGCGTCGTAGAGCGCGCGCCAGAGGAGCACGGCCTTCCAGTCGTCGCCGACGAGCACGGGCACGATCGGCGTGACGATCGTCGGCGTGCCGTCGGGGCCGGTCACCACTCCCGGCGCCGGCGTGCCCGCCGCGAGGTCGGCCGGGACGGGCTGCGGCGCGACGACGGCGTAGCCGAGGTCCTCGAGGCCGTCGCGCAGGCGCCTGGCGTTGCGGAGGACCGCCTCGAGGAGCGCCGGGCCGTCCTCGCTGCGCAGGACGCGGAGCGCGGCGAGCGCGGCCCCGACCGCCGCCGGGACGGCCGCGGCGGTGAAGAGGAACGCGCGCGACTGGATGCGCAGGTAGTCGATGACGTCCGCCGGGCCGGCGAGGAAGCCCCCGCAGGAGGCGAGCGACTTCGAGAAGGTCCCCATCCGGAGGTCGACCCGCCCCTCGACGCCGAGGAGCTCGGCGGTGCCGGCGCCCCGGCGACCCAGGACGCCCGCGCCGTGGGCCTCGTCGACCATGAGCCGCGCGCCGTGAGCCTCGCAGAGATCGCAGATCTCGCGCAGCGGCGCGATGTCGCCCTCCATGGAGAAGACGCCGTCGACGACCACGAGCACGCCGCCGCCGTCGCCGGCGGCCCGCTGCAGCGTCCGCTCGAGCTTGTCCATGCGGTTGTGGCGGAAGGCGCGGAGCTTCGCCTTCGAGAGAAGGCACCCGTCCAGGATCGACGCGTGGTCGCCGGAGTCGGCGACGACGGTGTCGCCCGGCGCGAGGATCGTGCCGAGCGTGCCGACGTTCGTCTGGTGGCCCGTCGTGAAGACGATCGCCTGCTCCGTGCCCATCCAGTCCGCGATCTCCGTCTCGAGCTCGTGGTGGAGGGGGATCGTGCCGTTGAGGAGGCGCGACCCCGTGAGGCCGGTGCCGTAGCGCTCGAGCGCGTCGCGCGCGCCGTCGAGGACCCGCGGGTCCTCGGTGAGGCCGAGGTAGTTGTTCGAGCCGAGCATGATGCGCTCGGCGCCCTCCATGACGACGACCGGCTTCGCGGGCCCGTCGAGCGTCCTGAAGTAGGGGAGGAGGTCGGCCTCGCGCGCGGCGGCGAGCTGCTCGGCGCGCTCGTGTCCGCGGACCTTCGCGAAGACGTCGATCGAGGTGGAGGGCATATAGGGTGCTCCGCGTGAGGACCGTCGAGATCCGTCCCGTCCGCAGTCGGCGGGACCTGCGGGAGTTCATCGAGCTCCCGTACCGCGTGCATGCTAACCACCCGCGCTGGGTTCCTCCGCTCCGGCTCGAGCGCCGGCTCTTCCTCAACCGGCGGCTGAACGCCTTCTTCAACCACGGGGAGGCCGAGTACTTCCTCGCCTGGCGCGACGGGAGGGTCGTCGGGCGCCTCACCGCCCACATCGACCACGCCTACAACGAGTACCACTCCTCGCGCTGGGGCTGGTTCGGGTTCCTCGAGCTCGAGGACGACGAGACGATCCTCCCGGCGCTCCTCGACGCCGCCGAGAGCTGGCTGCGCGAGCGCGGCTGCGAGCGCATGGTCGGGCCTGCCGACTTCACGATGAACGACGAGTCGGGCGTCCTCGTCGAGGGGCACGACCTGCGGCCCATGATCAAGCAGCCCTGGCAGCCGCCCTACTACCAGCGGCTGTGCGAGGCCGCCGGGCTCGCGAAGGCGATGGACCTCTTCATGTGGAACCTCGAGGTCTCGGACCGCTCGAAGATGATGCCGATCCTCTTCGACCTCGCCGACCAGGTCGAGTCGAAGCACGGCATCCGCCTGCGGAAGATGTCACGCCGCTCGCTGCGCAAGGACATCGACCGCTTCAAGGAGGTCTACAACGCCGCCTGGTCGAGGAACTGGGGCTTCTCACCGTACGACGACAAGGATCTCGACCAGTACGCCCAGGAGCTCCAGCTCGTCTTCGACAAGCACTGGTTCATGGTGACGGAGACCGCCGAAGGCGAGACCGTCGGTGTCGCGATCACGGTGCCGGACATCAATCAGGTGCTCGAGCAGATGAACGGCCGGCTGCTGCCGCTCGGCTGGTGGAAGTTCCTCACGAAGGGGCGCCGGATGGACCGCGTCCGCGTCGGCTTCCTCGGCGTCAAGCCCGAGTACCAGCACACCGGCGTCGCGGCGAAGATGTACGTCGAGCACTTCGACATGGCCGCTGCGACGCCGCAGAAGGGCGGGGAGATGGGCTGGATCCTCGAGACGAACAAGGCGATGAACCGCGCCATGGAGGCCATGGGCGGGAGGATCGTGAAGCGCTACCGCGTCTACGAGCGGGCGTGGGAGGCGGGCTCGACCGGGGCCGAGGCCGCCGCGCCGGAGGCCGACTGAGTCGTCCCCGACTCGCCCGCCGCGTCGCGCCGCGAGCGAGGAGCCGTGCCGAAGACGACGTCCCACCACGGGGCGCTCACGCCGAAGCCCGCCGTGTCGTCCTGGAAGTGATGGCGCATGTGGTGCGTCCGCAGCATCCTCCCGAAGCGGGTCTTCGGGATGCGGTGGTGGACGTAGAAGTGCGTCATGTCGTAGGCGAGGTAGCCCCCGAAGAAGCCGGCGCTCAGCGCGCAGGCGCTGCCGAACGGGAGCAGGGCCTGGAAGAGGAGCGCGAAGAGAGTCGCGAGGGGGATGCTCGCCGACGGCGGCATGACGAGCCGCATCGGATCGTTCGGATGATCGTGGTGGACGCCGTGGATCATCCAGTGGAGACGCGCTCCGATGCCCTTCTCGGGCTCGAAGTGGAAGACGATCCTGTGGAGCCAGTACTCCGTGAGCGTCCACACGACGTAGCCTGCGGCGAGCAGGCCCGCGAACGCCGGCACCGACAAGCCGTCGGAGAGCGCGAGCGCGGCGAAGACGACGATGCCCGGGACGAAGATCGCCGGCACGACCGTCCAGTGGACGCGCGTCAGCTTGTCCAGCAGCGGCGAGCTGAACATCGGCGGTGACGCGCGCAGGACGTCGGTGCGCGTCGGGGTCCCTTCGCTGTGCACCTGGGTCTCCATTCGGGTCACCATATACCCTCGCGGTGACGCGTCGTCACACGCGCGCGAGTCCTGGTCACAGGGTCCTCGGCGGCGTCTACACTGCGACCGATGCACGGTCCGCAGACCTCTGAGACGGCCCGCGAGGCCGACGACGTCGAAGAGGTGACCGCCGAGCCGGTCCTCGACGGCGAGGGTCCCTCTCTCGCGCCGCAGCCCGCCCCCGAGCACCGGGTGGCCGCGAGCCCCGGGGCCGGCCGGATCGCCGTCCAGGCGGTGGCCGTCGCGGCGACCGGGATCGTCGCCGGCGCGGCGACCACCGCCCTCGTGCGGGCCGCGAAGGGCCGCGGTGTCCCGCGCCGCGCCGGGCGGCGGCGCAGCCGGGACGGCGCCGAGGTCGTCGAGACGCGCACCTACGTCGTCGACGTGCATCTCGTCGCGCGGCGGTGAGAAGCTCCTCCTCCCTCGCCGAGGTCCGGGAGGAGGCCCGGCCCCCGTGGCCGCTGCGCCTGCCAGGGCGCTCGATGGACGGCCTCCACGTCCATCGCGGAGGCGTCCTCGCGCGGCTCGTCCACGTCGACGACGTGCCCGTCGAGCTGCGTGCCGCGCAGCCGGCGCCCGACCGCATCGTCATGGGAGCGCGGTCACCGAGTCCCGACGCGGCGCGCACGGGGCTCGCCCGGTGGCGGATGGCGCTCGGCGTCGACGACGACCTCCGCCCGTTCTACGAGCGGTTCCGGGACGACCCGCTCATCGGCGCGTCGGTCCGGCGGCGCCCGTGGCTGCGCATCCGCCGCCGCCCCGTCGCCTTCGAGGCGCTCGCCTGGGCGGTCACCGAGCAGCTCATCGAGTACCGGCGCGCCGTCGAGATCCAGCGGCGCATCGTCCAGCGCTGGGGGACGCCAGGGCCCGAGTGGGCGCTGCCCGGGCTGCGCGACTCTCCGCCGGCGGCGGTCGTCGCCGGTCTCGCCCCCGCGCAACTCGAGGCCTGCGACCTCGCCGCCGCGCGGGCGATCGCGCTCGTGCGCGTCGCGCGCGAGGTCGCCCGGGGCCGGGTCGACCTCGAGGATCCGGACCACGAGCGCGCGTGGACGCGCCTGCGCGCGGTCCCCGGCATCGGGGCGTGGACGGTCGAGATGCTCGCGACGACCGGGCAGGGCCGCGTCGACCAGGTGCCGGCGGGTGACCTCGGGTTCCTCAAGGTCGTCGGCCGGATCGAGAGCGGGGGGAACCCCGCCGCCCGCGCCTCGGAGGAGGCCGTCCGCGCCCTCCTCGCGCGCTACGGCGAGTGGCGGGGCCTCGCCGGCGCGCACCTCATCGGCATGCCGTCCCCGCTCTCGGGCGTCGCGCCGGAGCCGGCGCGCCGCGCCGCCTGAGGCCCCCACCCGCCGAACCGGATTCGTGGCGCGCCCTGGCGCCGCAGGAATCCGGTTCGGCGGGCTCGGACGTCAGTCGAGGCCTTCGCGCTCGTTGCCGATCGGCGCGCCGGGGAGGAACTCGTTCGTGAGGGCCGTCGGCTCGGCCGGGCGGTCGAGGAGCCCGCGCTCGAGCATCCACTGCGAGTAGCGGCGCCACTCCTCGACGTCCTGGTAGCCGAAGGGGTTCTCCGGGTCCTCCGGGAAGAAGACGGGGAGCGTCGCGTCGACGACGGCCGCCTGGAGCTTGCGCTCGAGGTCGTCGTTCGCCTCGAGGAGCGCGTCGACGCCGATGTCCGGATCCTCGCGGAGGGCCTCCGTCCCCTGGCGCAGCGCCTGCCAGAACCGGCGGATGAGCGCGCCGCGGTTGCGCGTCGTCTCCTCCGTCGCCGCGACGACGAGCTCGTTGTACGTCGGGACGCCGACGTTCTCCATCCGGATGATGCGCGGGTTGCGATCCCGCTGCCGGAGGTCGGTCCCCTCGTAGTTCCAGAACGAGCCGAGCGTCGCGTCGACGCGCCCCGAGATCATCGCCGGCGTGAGGTTGAAGCCGACGTTCACCTCCTCGACGTCCGAGGGATCGACCCCGGCCTGCTCGAGGATCGCCTCGAGGTAGGCCGACTGGTACGGGATCCCCGCGGTGCCGACGGTCTTGCCGGCGAGGTCCTCCGGGCCGCGGATGCCCGCCTTCGGGAGCGAGATGAGCGACGTGAGGGGCTTCTGGACGAGGGCCCCCGTCGAGACGATGCGGCTCCCGCGGTCGCGCGCCAGCAGGACCTCGGGCTCGTAGCTGATCGCGAGATCGGCCCGCCCGCCCGCGAGCAGCTTCAGGGGGAGGGCGGGATCGGACGGCGCCTGGATGTCGAGGTCGAGCCCCACCCGGTCGAACGCTCCGATCGCCTCCGCGGCGTAGATGCCCGCGTGGTCCGCGTTGGGGAAGTAGTCGAGGACGAGCGTGAGCTTCTCGCGCGACGGCGCGGCGGCCGCGCCCTCCTCCTTCTCCCCGCAGGCGGTGAGGCCGAGCGCGGCGAGGATGCAGAGCGCGCCGAGCGCGGCGAGGCGGAGACGTCGGGTCTTCATGTGGGGGGTCCTCCGGGTCGGTCGGCCCACGGGAGCAGTCGGCGCTCCGCGAGGGACAGGGCGTAGAAGAGGGCGACGGCGAAGGCGGCGAGGACGACGACCGCCGCCCATGCCCGCTCGGTCTCGAGCTGCCCGTTCGCCTGCGTGACGAGGTGGCCGAGGCCGGCGCTCGATCCCGACTGCTCCGCCAGGACGGCGCCGATGACCGCGATCGCGACGGAGATGCGGGCGCCGGAGAGGGCCGCGGGGAGCGCCGCCGGCGCCTCCGCCCACCAGAACGCCTGGCCGCGGCTCGCGCCGAGGGTCCGCAGCAGCTTGATCTGCGCCGGGTCGGTGCGGTCGAGCGCGTCCAGCGTCGTCACCGCGACCGGGAAGAAGCAGATGATCGTGATGATCGCGAGCTTCGGGAGGAGGCCGAAGCCGAGCCAGAAGACGAGGACGGGCGCGAGGATGACGATCGGCACCGCCTGGGAGCCGACGAGCAGCGGGTAGACGGCCCGGCGCAGGAACGGCGACCGGTGGAGCGCCGCCGCCGCGCCGGCGCCCGCGACGAGCGCGCAGAGGACGCCGAGGCCGACCTCCTGGGCGGTGACGAGGAGGTCGTCCCAGAGGATCGCCCGGTCGTCGACGATCGCCGTGGCGATGTCCGTGGGGGAGGGGAGGATGAGCGCCTCGACGTCCCAGAGCGCCGTATAGAGCTGCCAGGCGCCGAGACCCGCGAGGACGAGGAGCGCGGCGAGCATCAGCGCAGCGCCTCCATGACCGCCTCGCGGGCGGTGATCACCGCGGGGTCCGTGGCCTCGCGCGGGCGCGGGGCGGCGATGGTGATCTCGGTGAGGACCGTCGCCGGACGAGGCGAGAGCACGACGACCCGGTCGGCGAGGACGGACGCCTCCTCGACGTCGTGGGTCACGAGGAGGACGGTGCGCGGCTCGGCGGCGAGTGCGTCGGCGAGCCAGCGGCGCAGCTCCTGACGCGTGAGCGCGTCGAGCGAGGCGAACGGCTCGTCGAGGCAGAGGACCGACCGGCCCGAGAGGAGCGTGCGGAGGAAGGCGACGCGCTGGCGCATCCCGCCGGAGAGCTCGTCGGGCCGCGCGGACTCGAAGCCCTCGAGGCCGAAGCGCGTGAAGAGCGGGCGCGCCTCCTCCCGGGCGGCGTCACGGGAGGCGCCCGCGAGACGAGGCGCGAGGGCGGCGTTGTCGAGCGCCGTGAGCCACGGGAGGAGGAGGTCGCGCTGCGGCATGAGCGCGGCCTCCTCGCCGGAGGCCGTCCCGTCGTCGACGGCCAGCAGCCCGCAGACGACCTCGAGGAGCGTCGTCTTCCCGCACCCGGAGGGGCCGACGAGCGCGACGACCTCACCAGGGGCGACGGTGAGCGAGAGGTCCTGAAGGGCGGAGACCGACGGGCCGCGACGCGGGCGGTGCGCGAGCGAGACCCGGCGGAGGTCGACGGCGACGCCGGTCGTGCCGGACCGGTGCGCGTCCACCTGCTCACCGCTCGTCGTCGTCATCGCTCCCTCCGCGGGCATTACCCCACAGGTTCGAAGGGTCTGCGCAGGTCGGCTGTGCGCACTCTCAGCCCGCCTCCGCGAGCTCCCCTGTTCTCACACCGAGGATCCAGCGTACTAAGCCGCGGGACCGACCTGCGCCGCGGCTCGCCGGCGCGCTTCCTCGACGGCCTCGCAGAAGACGTCCACGACGGTCGGGTCGAACTGCGAGCCCGCTCCGCGCCGCAGCTCGCCGATCGCGTGCGCGTGGTCGGCTCCGCGGCGGTAGGCGCGGTCCGACGTGATCGCCTCGTAGGCGTCGCAGACGAAGATGATCCGCGCGCCGAGCGGGATGTCCTCGCCGGCGAGCCCGTCGGGGTAGCCGGCTCCGTCCCAGCGCTCGTGGCTCGACCGCACGAGAGCGGCGACCGGCTGCATGGCGGAGGCCGCGGTGAGGATCCGCTCGCCGAGGATGGTGTGGCGCTCCATGAAGCGCCGCTCGTCGCGGTCGAGCGGTCCCGGCTTGTCGAGGATGGCGTCCGGGACCGCCATCTTCCCGATGTCGTGCAGCTCGGCGGCGCGCTCGAGGACGTCGAGGGCCTCGGCGTCCATGCCGAGGCGCTCCCCGACCTGGCGGGCGAGCGCCGCGACGCTCGCGACGTGCCGGTGGAGCCCGGGTTCACGCTCCTGGATCGCCTGGAGGAGGACGCTGCGCAGCTGGCGCTTCGCGCTCGACGGCCGGCCGTCCTTCGCGGTGTAGAGACGCCGATCGGCGGTCCGCAGCGCGGTGGCGGCGTCGGCGGCGTCGGCGGGCAGGAGGACGGTTCCGCTCGACGCCGTGACCGAGAAGCCTTCCCCCTCCTCGGCGAGCGCGCTCGTCGCCGCCGCGAGGATCTCGTCGGCGGGCGTCCGTCCCGGGGCGAGGAGGACGCAGAACTCGTCCCCGCCCATCCTGTAGGCGCATCCCCACGGCGCGACGGTCGCCGCCAGCTCCTTCGCGAGGCGCGCGAGGAGGTCGTCGCCGGCGGGATGGCCGAAGGTGTCGTTGTACTGCTTGAAGCCGTTGAGGTCGAAGAGCACGAGGAGCCGCGGGCGCTGCCGTGAGGCGGCGGCGAGGGCTTCGTCGAGGTCCTCGACGAGCCGCCGTCGGTTCGGGATCCCGGTGAGGAGATCGGTTCGCGCCATGAGCTGGCTCTCGAGCGCCGTCCGCGAGCTGTCCCGGAAGGCGAGCGTGACGCGCGCGATGGCGGCCGCGAGCGTGAGGACGGCGAGGAGGCGCGCGACGAGGTTCACCTCCGTGGCGCCGTGGTCGACGAAGAGGATCGTCACCGCCGCGACGACGGCGAGCCCGGAGACGGCGAGGACCCGGGCGCCCTCGTGGCGGACGACGACGTCCGAGGTGCGCGGCGCCCAGGCAGCGAGCGCGAGGAGGAGCGCGGAGCCCGGCCAGAGGACGTCGAGCCAGGTCCCTTCCTCGTAGGACCCGAGGGCGATCTGGTGGAGGAAGATCGCGTCCGCGATCGCGGCGACGAGGAAGCTCGCGGCGACGAGCGCCCACATCGTGGCCGGTCGCCGTCCCGAGAGCGCGAGGATCGCGACGGCGACGACGAGGAGGACGAGATCGCCGATCGGATAGGCGAGGTTCGTCGCGATCGCCGCGGTCGAGCCGCCCGTGCTCTCCACGATGGGCCCGACGAGCGCCGCGGCGGTGACGGCGGCCGCGCCGAGGCCGACGAGGAGGCCGTCCAGCCACTTCGACGGCCCGACGCCGCGCAGGCGGGAGCGCGCGAGGAGGACGAAGCCGACGTAGGCGGCCGGGTAGAACGCGAGGTAGAGCGCGTCGGCCCCCGACGGGAACGGCGGCTCGTCGAGATCGCCGAACGCGACCGTGTACCAGATGTCCCCGCCCGTCCAGGCGAGGAGCCCGATGCCGATCGCGATCCACGCCGCTCGGTCGACCGGCGAGCCGATCGCCCGCAGGAGGAGGGCGCAGGACGCGCCGAGCATGCTCGCGTTGTAGACGATCCCGTCGAAGACCTGGTCGGACGCCGAGCCCTCGACGCCGGCGGCGACATGTGTCGCGAAGGCCGCGAGCGCGACGATGGAGACCGCGAGCGCGGCGGTCGCGAGCGACCTGGCAGCGGGCCGGGGGGAACTGGAGGCGAGGACCGCCACGGCCTGGGTATCGGCCGTGACGAGAACCGGCTTGAGTGCGACACCCGCGGCGGATGTCGGTGGGTGCCGCGCGTGTCGCGGATCTCCTACGCGCTGCGGACCGGCCGGGTGAGGGCCTTGACGAACTCCTCGAGCTGGGCCGTCGTCCAGCACTCGAAGGCCTCGCAGTGCTCCTCGTAGGTGGCGATGACCGAGTCGCCGTAGTTCCAGTAGAGCTTCGGCTCCGGGTTGAGCCAGAAGGTCCGGCCGGCCTTCTGCGCGATCTGGCCGAAGACGTCGGCGGCCGGGTCGCGGCCGTTCGTCCGCGCGTCGCCGAGGACGATGACCGTCGCGCGCGGGTGGAGGTCGCCCTCGATCTCGTCGCGGAGCTCACGCCAGACGCGCCCGTAGTCGGTGTAGCCGCTCACGTCCGCCACGCCCGCGTCGCGGGCGATGGCCTCGCTCACGCCCTTGAAGCTGCGCTCCTTCTCGAAGATGTCCGTCACCTCGCTGATGCGCTCGATGAAGACGAAGGAGCGCATCTTGCGGAACGAGTCGTGGAGCGCGTGCAGGACGCTGAGGAAGAACACCGAGGCGCTCGCGACCGAGGTCGAGACGTCGCACACGACGTAGATCTCGGGGCGCCGCGGGCGCTTCGGCCGGAAGCGCAGGTCGACGGGGACGCCGCCGGTCTGCAGCGACGCGCGCATCGTCTTGCGGACGTCGACGGCGACGTGGCGGCGGCTGCCGCGCATCTCCTGGCCCTGGGTCTTCAGGCGGCGCTTCAGCTGCATGACGACCCGGTGGACCGCCGCGAGGTCCGAGAGCGGGCCGGACGGCAGCGCGCGGTCGATCTCGTTGAGGGGCCGGGCGGGAGGGAGGGTCTCGGTGCGCTCGATCTGGCCCCGCTCGAGCTCGCGCCGCAGCATCTGCTCGAAGCGCCGGATCTCCTCGCGCGGGAGGCCCTCCCGGCGGGGGTCCTCCTCGGGCAGCTCGGGCTGGGGCTCGGAGCGCAGCCCGAGCTGGCGGCGGATCCGCTGGACGTCCACGCCGATGACGCCGGAGCCCTGGCCCTGCTGCCCGAACGCGGCGATCGCGAGTCGTGCCAGATCGCTCATGCGGTCGCCGTCGCCCTCCTGCATCGCCTCGGCGATGAGCTTGCGGAGGTCCTCGAGGTCGAGGTCGGCGAGCTGCTGCCCGTCCTCGAAGCCGCCCTCCTCCTTCACGCCCTCGTCGATCGCGGCGACCTCGGCGGCGCGGAAGAAGAAGCGGTCGAAGACGAGCTCGAAGACCCGGCGGTCCTCGGGCGACTTCGCGAGCGTCGTCGCGAGCGCCTCGCGGAAGCGCTCGCGCTCGGTCCAGCCGATCTCCTCGAGGACGGAGAAGGCGTCGAGGAGCTCGGAGGTCCCGACCTTGACGCCCTCGCCGCGCAGCTCCTCGCCGAACTCGAGGATCCGCGCCGCGAGCCCCTCGGGCCGCGACTCCGCGTCGCCGAGGGCGTGGATCGCGGCGCGGCGGGGGTCGGGAGCCCGCCCGCCCCGTCCGCCGTTCCCGCGCGGGGGGTCAGGAACCGGCGGCACCGTTCCCGTTCCCGGGCTGGGCGAGGGCGGGCAGCTTCACGCCGACCCGCTCGGCGACGACGTCGAGGTCCGTGCGGTGCTTGACGATGATCGACATCGTGTCGCGGAACGTGTCGGCGTCGATGTCCTTGGCGCCGAGGAGCATGAGCGCCCGCGCCCAGTCGATCGACTCGGCGATCGAGGGCGGCTTCTTGAGATCGAGGTCGCGCACCATCTGCACGATCTCGACGAGCCGGCGGCCGATCGCCTCGGGCAGCTCGGGGGCGTGGATCTTCACGATCTCGAGCTCGTGCTCGAGCTCGGGGTAGTCGAGCCAGAGGTAGAGGCAGCGCCGCTTGAGCGCCTCCGTGAGCTCGCGGGAGTTGTTCGACGTGAGGAGGACGATCGGCTGCGTCGTCGCCTCGACCCTGCCGAGCTCCGGGATCGTCACCTGGAAGTCCGAGAGGATCTCGAGGAGCATCGCCTCGAACTCCTGGTCGGTCTTGTCGATCTCGTCGATGAGGAGGACGACCGGCTGCTCGCTCGAGATCGCCCGCAGGAGCGGACGGGCGAGGAGGAACTCCTCGCCGAAGATGTCGTCGTGGACCGCCGTCCACCCCGTCCCGTCCGCCTCCGCCTGGATGCGGAGGAGCTGCTTGCGGTAGTTCCACTCGTAGAGCGCCTTCGCCTCATCGAGGCCCTCGTAGCACTGGAGGCGCACGAGCTCGCGGCCGGTGTACTCGGCGAGCGCCTTCGCGAGCTGGGTCTTGCCGACGCCGGCGGGACCCTCGACGAGGACGGGCTTGCCGAGCGACGCGGCGAGGTAGGAGACGAGTGCGGTCGACTCGCCGGGGAGGTAGCCGGTGCCGCGCAGGCCCTCGGCGACGTCCTCGACGGAGCTGGGATTCACGACGGTCATGGGCGGCGGACAATAACGGTGTGGGTCTCCCGGCCTCTCCGGTGTGGGATCCTCGTCTCGTGGGTCACGCGCATCTCGTCCTCGCCGCCTCCGACATCCCGGCGGCGCCGGTGCTCGGTCTCATGGCCTTCGGGGTCGTCATCGCGGTGTTCGGTCACATCGCGCGCAGCTACCGCGTCGTCGGCGTCGGGATCGCCGCTCTGTTCGCCGCCACGGCGCTCATGATCGTCCTCGGCTTCGCCGCGTACAACGACGACTCCAGCGACCCTCGCGACTGCGAGGGCGAGTACTCGACCTTCTGCCGATAGGCGCCGCGGCACCGCCGCGGGGCGCCGCGCCGACGTCAGCCGCGGGTGCGCAGCAGGCGGTCGACGGCGATCCGGCGGCCCGTGTCGGCGTCGCGGGCGCGGAGCCGCACGAGGAGCCGGCGACGCGGCCCGGACTCGGGGAGGCGCACCTTCGCCGTGAGGCTCCGGCGCGGCGCGGTCCGGCGGGTCCGGGCGACGATGTGGCGGCTCTCGCCGCGCACCCGCACGACGCTCACCCGCAGATCGCGCACGGGGCGGCGGACCGCGATCCGCAGCGAGAGGACGCGACCCTCGCGGCGGGCGCGGACGAGGCCGAGGACGACGTCCCCGTCGTCCGGGTCGGAGGCGTCCTCGGCCGGACCGGCGTTGCGGACGATCCAGTCGGCGAGCGCGGGCTCGCCGATCCGCCCGTAGACGCCGAAGAAGCCGGGGACGCCGCAGCCGAGGCCGAAGGACACCGTGCCGACCACGACGGGCTCGCGCGCCTCGCGCACGATGAGCGGCCCGCCCGAGTCGCCCTGACAGGAGTCGCGGCCACCGGTGCCCTCGCCGGCGCAGAGCATCGTCGTGGGGTCCCAGCCGAAGGTCCCCGCGTAGGCCGCGGCGCACTCGGCGTCGCTGCGGACGGGGACGTCCACCTCCATGAGCCCGTCGGTCGCCCCGAGCAGGGCGGGGAACGTCTGCCCGCCCCACCCGATGACGGTCGCCCGGCGGCCCGCCGCCCAGAGCCCGCGCTCGTCGCTGCGCACGACGCGGAACGGCCGTGCGTCCCGCGGGGCGCGCTCGAGCTCGAGGAGCGCGATGTCGTTGCTCGAGGTCTGCGGGCGGCCGTAGTCCTCGTGGACGACGACGCGGCGCGCGGCGATGCGCTCGCCGCCGACGCTGCGGCGGGCCGTCCCGAGCTGGAGGACGAGGTCGCCCGCGGGCAGCGCGCGGTCGTCGCGGTCCGTGACGCAGTGCGCGGCGGTGAGGACCCAACGGTCACGGACGAGGGAGGCGCCGCAGGCGAAGCTGCCGCCCACCTCCAGGGCCGCCATGCCGGGGTAGGAGGCCGATGCCGGGCGTCCTCCGACGACGGCGCCGGCGGGGTCGGCGACGGCGCCGGCGCCGAGCAGCACGAGCGACGCCGCGGCGAGGCGGCGGATGATCGTCGTCCTCACGTGTCCTCGTCGAAGCTCAGCTGCTCGCCGCCGTCGACGGGCGGGCGGTCGGGGTCCCGGCGGACGCGGGTCGGCTGGGCCGCGCGGTCGACGCGGGTCGGCTGGACCGACGGCTCGACGCGGGTCGGTGCGCCGGCGTCCTGGTGATCGCGGCCGGCGGCCTCCTCGGCGGGACGGCGTCGGGGCCGCTCACGACGGTGCGGGCCCGAGGCGCTGCCGGGGAGGGGCGGCTCGGCGAGGTGCGCGTTGCGCAGTCGCACGCCGGCGCTCGCGAGGAAGATGCACGCCGCGAGCGCGAAGAAGATGCCCCACCGCAGGCCGTAGGTCGCGATCCCCGCCTCGAGCGTCTGGTTCTCGGGCTGGTCGAGGAGCCGGTAGAAGACGAGGAGAGACGCCCACACGCCCGCGGTCGCGATGACCGTGCCGTCGCCGCCGGGGAGGTGGAAGGCCTTGCCCTCGCCGCGGTGGAAGAGGAGGACGAGGACCCCGACCGCGACGAGGAGCACCGCCGCCTCCACGAACGAGAACGCGCTCCAGGCGGAGACGCCACGGGACACGGCGTCGAAGCGAGCGGCCTCGCCCGTCCCGATGCGGCCCGCGACGGTCTCCGAGTACCACGGCAGGAACATCGTCGCGAACATCGCGAACGCCGCGTAGCCCGCGAGTCGCTGCGATGGCCGCAGCGAGCGCCAGGACCGCGCGATCCGGCTGGCCCAGCGCCGCGTGCCCTGCGCGGCGCCGCGCGAGGTCTCGGAAGCCGGGGCGGACACACGGCGATCGTATCGGTCGGACCTGCGCCTGCCCGCCGCACGTCGTCGAGGCGCCTCTCGCTCACGACGAGGCGAGGGCTTCGTCGCCGACGCCGCGGCGCGTCCGACCGGCGTCGGTCCCGGGGCCTTCGCCGGTGATGCGGCGGTGCAGACGCGCGAGCGGGGCCGGCGACCACCAGTTCCGGCTCCCCAGGAGCGCCATGAGCGACGGCACGAGGAGCGCCCGCACGACGAACGCGTCGACGAGGACGCCGACCGCCGCGCCGACCCCGACCTGCTTGATGAAGGGGACCGACGAGGTGGAGAAGGCGCCGATCGCGACCGCGAGGAGGATCGCGGCGGCGGTGACGACCGCGCCGGTCCGCCCGAGGCCCGACGCGACCGCGTCGCGGTCACCGAGTCCTCGCCGCCGGCTCTCCCGGATGCGCTCGAGGAGGAACACCCCGTAGTCGGTGGAGAGCGCGAAGACGAGCGCCGCCGTGACGACGAAGTCGGTCGGCTCGACGCCGCCGCCCGACTCGAAGCCGAGGAGGCCCTCGAGACGGCCGTCCTGGAAGACGAGGACGAGGACGCCCAGCGTCGTCCCCACGGTGAGGACGTTCATGAGGATCGCCTTGAGCGGGAGGACCACGGACCCCGTCATGAGCCACAGCACGACGAACGTGAGCGCCGCGAGAAGCCCGAACGCGATCGGGAGCCGATCGCCGATCGCCGCCTGCTGGTCGACGAACTCGGCCGCCTCGCCGCCGACCGCGACCTCGAACGGCGCGGACAGGGCGCGGAGGTCCTCGACGACGGCACGCGCGGTCGGACCCTCGAGAGCGCCCACGGCGGCGACGTCGAGCCGCCAGAGGTCGTCGGCGATCGCGACGGGCGCGGTCGTCCGCGCGACGCCGTCGACGGCGGCGACCCGCTCCGTGACCGCCGCCACGTCCGTCGCGGCCGCGGCCGGCGCGGAGAGCGCGACGACGATCGGCGAGCTGTCGTCGCGCGGGAAGTCCTGCGCGAGGGCGTCGGCGACCTGGCGCGAGCTGAGGTCCGCGGGGATGACCGAGGCGTCGACGGGGGTCCACTCGGCACGCAGCGCCGGGAGCGCGAGCCCGACCATGACGAGCGTCGTCACCGCGGCGATCGCGCCGGGCCGGCGCATGACCCCGCGGGAGAGCCGGGTCCAGCGCCCCTCCGCGGCGGCGCCGTCGGCGCGGGTGCGCAGCCGCGGGCCCCAGAGCGCGAGGAAGACCGGCGTGAGGGCGAGCGCGACGAGCGCGGCGACGACCGCGACGGTCGCGCCGCCGATGCCCATCGACTCGAGGAACCGCATCGGGAAGACCGTGAGCGTCGCGAGCGCGATCGCGACGGTCGCGGCGCTGAACGCCACGGTGCGCCCCGCGGTCGACATCGTCGTCGCGATCGCGAGGTGGACGGCCTCGCGATCGTCGCGGCCGAGACGGCCGAGCTCCTCGCGGAAGCGCGTGACGAGGAGGAGCGTGTAGTCGATCGCGAGGCCGAGGCCGAGGCCGATGACGAGGTTGAGGGCGAACACCGAGAGGGAGATGGCCTCGTTGACGCCGCGCAGGACGAGGAACGTCCCGAGGACCGTCGTGAGCCCGACGGCGAGCGGGATCGTCGCGGCGCGACGTCCCCGGAAGAACAGGAGCGAGAGCACGAGGAGGAGCGGGAACGCGAGCATCTCGGCCCGGCCGAGGTCCTCGGAGACGCGCTCGGGCATCTGCGTGCTCGCGATCGCGGAGCCCCCGAGCAGGAGGTTCTCGCGATCGCCGAAGCGCGCCACGAGCGCGTCGTGGACGTCGGCGTCGTCGGCGTCCGCGGCGAGCGTCGCGGCGACGGCGGCGCGCGTCCCGTCCGTGGACACGGGTCCCGGCGAGGCCGCGACGATGCCGGGAGCCGCGCGCAGCTCCGCGGCGAGCCTCCTCGCCTCCGCGCGGCCCGCGGCGCTGCCGGCCGGCGCGCCCGTCTCGAGGACGGCGACGACGCCGGGCGTCGCCCCGGTGCCGAGCGCCGCCTCGATGCGCTCGAGGGCGACGGCGCTCTCGGCGTCGCGCGGGAGGAAGCCTCGCTCGGACCCGAGCAGGCCGACGACCGGTCCACCGAGCACGGCGGCGACGGCGACGAGCACCGCAGCGGTGGCGAGGCTCGCCCTCGGACGGGCGAGGATGCGACGGAGGAGGGGCGACATCGAGGTCCTTTCCAGCACGGCGGTTCAGTGGACGGCCGTACATATACAAGCGTAGATATACGCTTGTCAAGCGACCGGTAGCATGGGCTCGTGTCGCCGCCCGACCAGACGAGCCCGAGTCGCCGCCGCGCCGCCCGCGGCGAGGGCGAGCGGCTCCGGGAGCAGCTCCTCGAGGCCGCGACCCAGCTCATCCACGAGAAGGGCGACGCGGGGGCGCTGTCGATCCGGCAGGTGACGAAGCGCGCCGGCGTCTCTCCGATGGCGCTCTACCTCCACTTCGCGTCTCTCGACGACCTCATCAGGGCGGTCATCGACCACGGCTTCACGCGCTTCCGCGCCGCGCTCCATGCGGCCGCCGAAGGCGTCGGCCCCGAGGGTCCCCGAGCACGGCTGCGCGCTCTGGGGCTCGCCTACCTCGGCTTCGCGCGCGAGGAGCCCGCCCTCTACTCGGTCATCTTCGGGCCGCACCACCCACCGGAGGACGGCGGCGAGGGCAGCGAGGTCGGCCGGGCGGCGTTCGAGGACCTCGTCGAGGCGATCACGGCCTGCCAGGAGGCGGGTGAGGCCCGGCCCGGAGATCCGGGGCAGCTCGCGATCGGGGTGTGGTCGACGCTGCACGGCTTCGCGAGCCTGCGTCGACCGCACGACCACCCCGACCTGCCCTGGCCCGACGACGACGCGTTCGCCGCGGCCGTCTACGAAGCCTGGCTCGCTCCGCGCAGCGTCAGCTGATCGGGATGTCCTCGACGTCCGGGCCGCCGGCGGCGGCCGGCCGTCGCGTCCCCTCGAGGCGCTCGACGAGCCAGTCGATGAGCGCGCGGACGAGGAGGAGGACCTGGCGGATCACCTCGGTCACCTGCGCCTGGAGCTCGGCGGGCACGAGGCCGCGCAGCGACTCGAGGAGCGCGACGAGGGTCTGCAGCTCCGACGTGCGCTCCTCGTGGTCGCGCGGCGTCCGCCAGCCGTTCGACGCCTCGCGCCCGGCGCGGACGTCCTCCCGCGCCTGGGCCGCCTCGCCGGCGAGGCGCTCGGCCGCCTCCCGCGTCGCCTCGATGCGGCGGCGGAGGTCGTCGAGCGGTTCGTCGGGGTCGTCAGCCATGGGAGGGGACCGGGCTCTCCGGCCCGTCGAAGGTCACGTGCAGCGCACCGTCGCGGAAGGTCGCGCCCGAGGGACTGTAGTCGGCGAGCGCAGGGGGCAGGAGGATCGCGCGCTTGTGCTCGTCGACGCGGATGACGAGCTCGAGGCCGATCTTCTTGAGCCCGATCCGGCCCTTCTCCGCGAGCGGGAGGTCGACGCGGAGCGTCGCGGAGTCGCGCCGGACGACCAGCTCGTGCGAGAGGCTCGAGTGGAGCACGTCGGCGACGTCGCGGCCGTCGAAGAGCTGGTCACCGAGCCGGTCGAGCATCGCGGCGCCCACGACCTCCTCGTCGAAGTAGGGGGCGCGCAGGACGGGCACCGGCGCGAAGGACGACTCGACGTCGGCGATCTGCTGCTCCTGGCGCTCCCGCCACGCGTCGAAGTACGGGCCGACCCCGTCGGGGAAGACGCGGTTGACGACGACCGCGTCGGTGAGGAAGCCGTAGAGGTTGAGGTAGGTGAACGTCCGGCGCGCCTCGTCGACGACCATGCGGTCCGGGTTCATGACGAGGCGGACCGAGACGCGCTCGTGGTCGCGGAGGATCTCGTTCATCGCGATGAGGTTCCGCGTGAGCTGCTGGACGTCGTCGAGGGCCTCGTCGCCCGGGAGGGAGACGTCGAGGACGGCGCGGGCGAACGGCCGGGCGGCGTCCATGAGGCGGCCCTGCTGGGGGAACACCTTCTCGAGCCACCACCGCGCGACGTCCGGGAAGGAGAGGAGGCGGAGCGTCTCGCCGGTCGGTGCGCAGTCGACGACGACGACGTCGTACTCGTCGGTCTCGTAGTGGCGCTTGATCTGCAGGAGGCTGAAGAGCTCGTCCATCCCCGGGGGGACGGTGAGCTCCTCGGCGCTGATGCGGTCGACGCCGCGCTCGACGAGGATCTGCGCGAGCCAGTCGCGCACGGCGCCCCAGTTGCGCTCCATCTCCTCCTGTGCGGCGACCTGCTGGGCGTCGAGCGACCCCGACACGGGTCGCGGGTCCGGGCCGAGGGGCAGGCCGAGCGCGTCGGAGAGGCTGTGCGCCGGGTCGGTCGAGAGGACGATCGTCCGCAGGCCGGCGGCTGCGCACCGGCGGGCGGTCGCCGCGGCGACGGAGGTCTTCCCGACCCCGCCCTTGCCCGTGTAGAGGATCGTCCGCGGCGGCATGAGCGCCCGGACGATACCCGGGCGGGCCGGGCGGCGAGGAGGGCGCGCTCAGTCGTCCTTCTTCTTCGCGCGACGGACCTCGATCTCCGTCGTGCGCTCCGTCGCGTTGCCCGCGAGGTCGACGGCGCGCACGGTCACGCGGTAGGTCCCGGCGCGCCGCGGCGTGAAGCGCAGCTGGTGCCGTCCGCGCCCGAGCCGGGTGCGACGCCCGGCGACGCGGTCGCCGTCCCGGCTCACGCGCGTCGTCACCTGGGAGATCTTCGAGAGCTCGTAGGGCATGCGGACCTTCCCGCGTGCCCGCGGCCGGCTCGGGACGACGTCGTCGAAGGCGAGGACCGGATCCTCCGACGTGTAGCGCGTGAAGCGCTCGGCCGTCTCGCAGTAGACCGCGGGGTCGGGGACGGACCCGGCGACGGGCGTGCCGGCGGCCGCCAGCGCCGTCGCCTTCTCGAGGTCGTCGCGCATGCGCCCGCAGAGATTGCGCAGGAAGTCGCGAACGAGCCGGTGATAGCCGAGGTCGGACTCGCGCTCGTTCGAGTACATCGACCAGGCGCCGGTGTCGTAGCGGCCGATCTCGGCCCGGAGCTGCGTCTCGCCCGTCGTGAAGAGCGAGCGTCCCTCGGGGTCGTTGGCGAGGGCGGCGAAGTCGCGGAGGCCGACGAGCGACTGGACGAACCCGTTGAGGACGCGGAGGTCCTCGTCGTAGGAGTAGATGAGGTAGTGGGCCCCGGCGTCGGTGGTCACCCGGACGCCCGAGGGCGGCGGCGTGCGGAAGATCCCGAGGCCGGCGCGCGCCGCGTGGAAGTAGCCGGGCCGCCCGAGCCGGACCGCCGCGCGGGAGAGCGCCTGCAGCGCGGTGCCCTGGGAGAGGGCGCTCACCCAGGGCGGGCGGCCCTTGCCGAACCGGAACCACGACTCGAAGCCGACCCCGCCGGCGCGCGGCGCGGCGAGGGCGAGAGCCTCGTCGAGGAGCTCGCCGAGCTCGCGGTCGTGCTTCTTGCTCTGGAAGAGGCCGTTGGCCTTGCCGAAGGTGCCGAGCCACTGGATCTGGAGGCCCTGGCCGGGGTACGCCTGCCACACGAGCCGCGAGCCCTCGAAGGACACGCGGGCACCCGAGGAGAGGAGCCGTCCGTTCGCCCACCAGTCGCGGTTGCGGCGAATCGTCTCGAAGGCGGCGGGGAGCCGGCCGGCGGTGAGGTCGCCGCGGGCCGCGACGTCCTCGACGTTGCGCAGCGCGGCGCCGAGCTCCTTCTCGCGGCGGCCCTCGAGACGCTTGAGCGTCCGCCGGGCGCGGATCCAGTCGCGTCGATGGCGGTCGTGCGTCGGCTCGTCGATCGCTCCCTCACGCAGCAGTCGGCGGAGCTCACCGGGGACGGTCTTCTTCCTCTTCTTCTTGCCGTCGTCGGCGGAGGCGCGCGCAGCGGGCTCCGCGGCGCGCAGCCGGGGGGCGCCCGGCGCGCCCGGGGGCGGCGGCGCGGAGGGAGGGAGGAGGCGGTCCTCGCGCACCGTCACGTCGCCGTCGTCGGACAGCACGTGCAGCGGGGCGGCGGAGACCGGTGCGGCGGCCGCGAGATGCAGGGCGATCACGGCGGCCGCGAGAAGCGGAACCGGGGTCAGGCGCACCACGCCGATGCTACGCTCGCCGCCGCGCGGCGGTCGCAGGAGCCGTTGCAGGAACACCCCTCGGAGGAGTCTCACCTTGCCCGTGTCCGGTTCACGTCACCCTGTCCTCGTCCTCCTCGCCCTGCTCGCGTTCGTCGCGACGGGCACCGCGCTCGCGGCGTGCGGAGGCGACGAGGCCGCCGACGACGACGTCGCGACGATCCTCAAGGACACCTTCGGCTCGGACGAGCCCGTCGAGAGCGGCGACCTCGACCTCGAGCTGACGCTCGACGCGCAGGGCCTCGGGAACGTCTCCGGGCCGATCGCGCTCGCGCTCACGGGACCGTTCGACGGGCGGGGCGACGGCGAGCTGCCCGCGTTCGACTTCTCGCTCGCGCTCGACGCGGGCGGCCAGGCCTTCAGCGCGGGCGCGGTGAGCACGGGGGAGAAGGGCTTCCTCGAGTTCCAGGGCCAGGCGTTCGAGCTCGACGACGCGCAGCTCGAGAGCCTTCGCACCGCCTACACGCAGGCGCAGGAAGAGGCCGACGCCGACAGCGGCGACGGGAAGCGACCGACCTTCAGCGCCCTCGGCATCGATCCGCTGAGCTGGCTGACGGACGCGGAGAAGGCGGGCACGGAGGACGTCGGGGGCGCCGAGACGGTGAAGATCACCGGCGGGATCGACGTCCCCCGCTTCCTCGAGGACATCAACACGCTTCTCGCGCGCGCGGGCGATCTCGGCGTCGCCGGGGCCGAGGAGGTCCCCTCGCAGCTCACCGAGGAGCAGCGGGCGCAGATCGCCGCGGCGGTGAAGTCCGCGACCGTCGAGATCTACTCGGGCAACGAGGACCGGCTCCTGCGCCGTGCGATCGTCGCGATCGACTTCGAGGTCCCCGAGGACGCGCGGGAGGCGACCGGCGGCCTCGAGAGCGGGAAGCTGCGTCTCGACCTCACGATCTCCGAGCTCAACGAGG
>NZ_JBLKKY010000060.1:0-26463 GCF_059438195.1 Paraconexibacter sp. | reverse complement strand
GCAGGTGGCTCACGTCCCAGTGCCCGACCCCACCCGGCAGCCGCGCCGGCCCGACTCATCGCCGGGGTGCGTCGTCCCAGCGACGCTTGGCGTCGCCACGTCGACGCACGTCGCGCCGCCCGCCGACGTGGGGAGAACCGGCGACGCCCAGCGTCGTCGGAACGCCGGACGCCCGTCCCTCGCGCCGGCGGCCACCCGCCCCTGACGCCGGCGGCCACCGGCCCCTCACGCCACCGGCCACTCCTCCACGCGGGCGGGCGCGGCCGGGACGACCGACGCCGCCATCGCCGCGAGCCGGTCGCGGCTCGGCCTGCGCTCGCCCGGGCGGATCTCGGCGAGCGCGGCGGCGGAGGCGTGGACCGCACGCCCGAGGAACGGCGCCGGCTCGGCGTCGAGGCCGTCCGCCGCGAGATCGCGGCGCAGGCTCGCGGCGATGCGGTCGGGGACGCGGCGCAGCGCCGCCTCGACGTCCGTCGCGACCGCCGACGTCGCGTGCGCCGCCGTGCACCGCAGCAGGCGCGCCCCCGCGGGCCGAGCTGCGCCGTGGTCGAGGATCGCGCGCGCAGCAGCCGTCGCCCGTTCGCGGGCCGGTCGTCCCGCCGTCGCTCGCTCCGCGGCGTCGAGGCGGTCGAGGACCCGCTCCACCTCGGCCTCGACCGCGCGGAGGAAGAGGATCTCCTTCGACTCCACGTGGGCGTAGAGCGTCGGCTTCGCGACGCCGACCGCCTCGGCGAGCTCGCTCGACGAGATGCCGTGCAGGCCGTCGGCGGCGAAAGCGTCGGCGAGAGCGGCGAGGTCGATGCGGGCGCGGGGCCGGGCCACGCGGCCATTGTGTTGCTGAACCGCCCGGTTCATCTTCGACCGCCGGGCGCGAGCTCGCGCCACCGGCTCCGACCGAGTGTCGATGGAGGCACCGACCACCTGTCAGCACCGTGTCGGGCCATGAGCACGACCCTCGAACGACCGACGGAGCGGGGCACCGCTTCGGGCTCCACCGGCAAGCGTCCGCGCCGGGGGCGCTGGCTCGACCACTGGGACCCGGAGGACCCCGCGTTCTGGGAGTCCGAGGGCAAGGCGATCGCCCGCAAGAACCTCGCCTTCAGCGTCTTCGCCGAGCACGTCGGCTTCAGCGTCTGGGTCCTGTGGACGATCGTCGTCATCAACCTCGGGAACGTCGGCATCTCGCTCTCGCTCTCCGAGCTCTTCTGGCTCACGGCCGTGCCGAACCTCATCGGCGCGTTCCTGCGGATCCCCTACACGTTCGCCGTCCCCCGCTTCGGCGGCCGGGCGTGGACCGCGATGAGCGCGGGGCTGCTCCTCGTCCCGTGCACCCTGCTCGCCGTCGTCGTCCCGAGCGGATGGCTCGCCGGCCAGTCGCACGACACGCAGTTCTGGGTCCTGCTCGCCTGCGCGGCGACCGCCGGCGTCGGCGGCGGCAACTTCAGCTCGTCGATGGCGAACATCTCGTTCTTCTATCCCGAGCGCAAGAAGGGCTTCGCGCTCGGGCTCAACGCGGCGGGCGGCAACCTCGGCGTCGCGGTCACCCAGCTCCTCGTGCCGCTCGTCATCATCGTCGGCGTCCCCGCCGCGGCGGTGAAGCAGCCGGTCCACGAGGTCCACCTCGCCTACGCCGGCCTCATGTGGATGCCGCTCATCGTCATCGCCGTCCTCGGCGCCTGGCTCTACATGGACTCGATCAGCGAGGCGAAGGCGGACACGAGCTCGTACCGCAGGTCGCTGCGACACGGCCAGACGTGGGTGATGAGCCTGCTCTACATCGGGACGTTCGGCTCGTTCATCGGCTTCTCGTTCGCCCTCCCGCTCGTCATCAAGAACACGTTCCCGGAGTTCCTCGCCGACCACCCGTTCATCGCCACGTACCTCGCCGGCCTGGGCTTCATGGGCGCGCTCCTCGGCTCGGTCTCCCGGCCCTTCGGCGGCTGGCTGTCCGACCGCCTCGGCGGCGCCCGCGTCACGCTCGGCTGCTTCCTCGGGATGGGCGCCTTCACGCTGCTGGCGATCGTCGGCGTCCAGGAGCACAGCTTCGCCGTCTTCTTCGGAGCCTTCATGGCGATCTTCGTCCTCGCCGGCATGGGCAACGGCTCGACCTACCGGATGATCCCCGCGATCTTCGGCACCCTCGGCCGCGAGCACGCCGCCCGCGAGGGCCTCGACGTGAAGGCGACGACCGCGGACTTCAAGCGCCGCGCCGCCGCCGTCATCGGCATCGCCGGGGCCGTCGGCGCGTTCGGCGGCTTCCTCATCCAGGTGATCCTGCGCGAGGCGAGCCTCGGCGTCACCGCGGCGGTGAAGGCCGCCGAGACCCCGGCCGCCAAGCTCCAGGTCGCGATCGAGCAGGCCGACTGGTCGGTCCCCGCGCTCTGGGTCTTCTTCGCCTCCTACGTCGTCTTCGCGGCGCTCACCTGGGCGGTCTACCTGCGCCAGGCCCCCGCCGGCTCGCGCATCCCGAGCTTCGCCCGGGCCGCCGCCTGACCGTCGCCCCTCCCTCCCGGAAGGACTCTCACCATGCTTCTCGATCCTCTCGATCACATCCTCGTCGTCGGCGGCGGCATCGCCGGCCAGGCGGTCTGCGAGGCGGTCCGCGACCTCGCCCCGGACGTCCCGCTCACGCTCGTCTGCGGCGAGGAGCACGCCCCCTACGACCGCGTCCGCCTCGGCGACCTCCTCGACGACGGCGACGTCGACGGGCTGCGGCTGCGCCCCGAGGGCTGGTACGCCGACGCCCGCATCGACCTGCGACTCGGCACGCGGGTCTCCGCGCTCGACCCCGACGCGGGCACGGCGACGCTCGACGACGGGACGACGCTCCGCTTCGACCGCGCGGTGCTCTGCACGGGCTCCGACGCGTTCGTGCCGCCCTTCGCGGGACACGACCTCCCCGGGGTCGAGGTGTTCCGCGACCCGGCGGACTGCGCGGCCATCCTGGGTGCCGCGCGGTCCGCCCGCCGGGCGGCCGTCATCGGCGGCGGCCTCCTCGGCCTCGAGGCCGCGCACGCGCTCGCGAAGCTCGGCACGCCGACGACCGTCGTCCACCTCGTCGACCGGCTCATGGAGCGCCAGCTCGACGCGCCCGCCGCCGCGCTGCTCGCCCCCGCGATCGAGGCGCTCGGCGTCGACGTGCGGCTGCAGACCGCGACGGACGCCGTCCTCGCCGGGGACGACGGGCGGGTCGCCGGCCTGCGCTTCGCGGACGGGACGACCCTCGACTGCGACCTCGTCGTCGTCGCCGTCGGCATCCGGCCGCACGTCGATCTCGCCCGCGATGCCGGCCTCGCCGTCGAGCGCGCGATCGTCGTCGACGACCGTCTCGTCACCTCGCACCCGCGCGTCCTCGCGGTCGGCGAGTGCGCCGAGCACCGCGGCGTCGTGCACGGGATCGTCGCGCCGATCCACGACCAGGCCCAGGTCGCCGCGCGCACCCTCCTCGGGCAGGAGGGCGCCTACGGCGGCTCGGTCCCCTCGGCGAAGCTCAAGGTCATGGGCGTCGACCTCGTCACCGCCGGCGCGGCGGAGGGCGAGCGCGAGGTCGTCGCCGCCGACGGCGCGGCCGGGACGTACCGCAAGCTCGTCGTCGACGCCGACGGCACGGTCCGCGGCGCGGTCCTCCTCGGGGACGCGGGCGGCGCCGAGCTGCTCGTCGACGCGGTCCGGACGGCGCGCGTCGCCGAGGACCCGCTCGCGCTCCTCGCCGAGGCCTCGCAGGCGACCGCCGCCGAGCTGCCCGACACCGCGCAGGTGTGCAACTGCAACGGGGTCTGCAAGGGCGAGATCGTGGGAGCGATCCGCGACGGCGGTCTCGGCTCGACGCAGGAGGTCGTCAACGTCACGCGGGCCGGCGCCGGGTGCGGATCGTGCAAGCCCGTCGTGAGCGAGCTCCTGCAGATCGAGCGGGCGGGAGCCGCCGAGGAGCCCGCCTATCTCTGCCCGTGCCGCAAGCAGACCCGCGAGGAGCTCGCCGCCGTGGTGCGCGAGCGCGGCGTCGAGTCGGTCGGCGAGCTGAGCGAGGCGTGCGGGACCGGCCGCGACTGCGGCGCCTGCAAGCCGGGGCTCGCCTATCTCGTGAGCGAGATCCAGAAGGGGCGTTTCCGCGAGGAGCGCCACGCGCGGTTCATCAACGACCGCGTCCACGCGAACATCCAGAACGACGGGACGTTCAGCGTCGTCCCGCGGATCCGCGGCGGCGTCGTCACGAGCGACGAGCTGCGGCGCTTCGCCGACGTCGCCGACAAGTACGAGCTGCCGATGATCAAGATCACCGGCGGCCAGCGGATCGACCTCCTCGGCGCGCGCAAGGAGCAGCTCCCGGCGATCTGGGAGGAGCTCGGGATGCCGTCGGGCTACGCGTACGCGAAGGCGGTCCGCACGGTGAAGACCTGCGTCGGCACGCAGTTCTGCCGCTTCGGGCTCGGCGACGCGATCACGGTCGGGATCGACTTCGAGCGCGAGATGGAGGGTCTCCACACGCCGCACAAGGTGAAGGCCGCGGTGACGGGCTGTCCGCGCAACTGCGCCGAGGCCTACGTGAAGGACATCGGGCTCGTCGCAATCGAAGGCGCGTGGGAGATCTACGTCGGCGGCGCCGCCGGAGCGACCGTCCGCAAGGGCGATCTCCTCGCGACGGTCGAGACCGCGCAGGAGGCGAAGCGCGTCGCGCTCGCCTACCTCCAGCACTACCGCGAGAACGGCGAGCACCTCGAGCGCACGTACGCGTTCCAGGAGCGCGTCGGGCTCGAGGCCGTGCAGGCCGTCGTCCTCGACCCGGCGCAGCAGGCCGCGCTGCTCGAGCGCTTCGCGATCGCGAAGGCCGCGTGCGACCCGGACCCCTGGCGCGAGCGGCGTGATCCCGTCCACCCGCGGCAGTTCAGCGAGCTCGACTCCGACCCGGAGGGCCTCGACCTCGTCGCCGTCGCCGCCGCCGGCCTCGAGGGGACGGTCCGATGAGCACCTGGACCCGCATCGCGGGCGCCGCCGACGTCCCGCTCCTCGAAGGTCGCAGCACGACCGTCGCGGGTCGCCGCATCGCGGTCTTCCGCCTGCCGGACGGCTGGGCGGCGACCGATGCGGCCTGCCCGCACCTCGGCGGCCCGCTCTCGGACGGCATCGTCGCGGACGCGTGCGTCACCTGCCCGCTCCACCTGCGGCGCTTCGACCTGCGCACCGGCGCGCAGATCGGCGGCACGGACACCGTCGCCGTCCACGAGATCGAGGAGCGCGACGGCGAGCTGTGGGTGCGACTCGCCGACGAGCCGCTCCTCGAGGACGCGGCGTGACCGGCGGCGAGCGGACCCGGACCGTCCGCACCGGCTGCCCGTACTGCGGCACGGGCTGCGGACTCGTCGCCGAGGTGGGCGGGGGGCGGATCGCGGCGGTGACGGGCGACGCCCTGCACCCCGTCAACCGCGGCGCGACGTGCCGCAAGCCGCTGCGGCTGCCGGAGGCGCTCGCCGCACAGGACCGCGCGACGGTCCCGCTCGTCCGCGACGCGCTCGACGCCCGCTGGCGGCAGCGGACCTGGCGGCAGGTGACCGCCGACCTCGCGCAGCGCCTGCGCGAGACCCGCGACCGGCACGGCGCGGACGCGATCGCGTTCTACCTCTCGGGCCAGATGCTCACCGAGGACTACTACGTCGCCTCGAAGCTCGTGAAGGGCTTCCTCGGGACGAACAACCTCGACTCGAACTCGCGGCTGTGCATGTCGAGCGCCGTCGCTGGCTACACGGGCGCGCTCGGGTCGGACGGGCCGCCCGCCTCGTACGCCGACCTCGACGTCACCGACCACGTCCTCGTCCTCGGCTCGAACACGTCGGCGTGCCATCCGATCGTGTGGTCGCGCCTGCGCCGCCGGCAGCAGGAGGGCGCGACGATCACGGTCGTCGACCCGCGGCGCACGCCGACCGCCGAGGCCGCCGACCTGCACCTCGCGGTGCGCCCGGGGGCGGACCTGCCGCTGCTCGCGGCGATGCTCCACGTCCTCGAGGGCGAGGGCCTCCTCGACGACGCGTTCCTCGCGCGGCACGTCGACGGCGCCGAGGACGCGCTCGCGGCGGCGCGCGAGTGGACGCCGGGGCGCGCCGCCGAGGCGACCGGCCTCGCCGCCGAGGACATCGTCCGCGCGGCGCGCACGTTCGGCGGCGCGCGCCGCGCGATGACGATGTGGTCGATGGGCGCCAACCAGTCGACGGTCGGGACGCTGAAGAACCGCGCGCTCATCAACCTCTGCCTCGCGACGGCGAACATCGGGCGGCCCGGCACGGGCCCCCTGTCGCTCACCGGCCAGCCGAACGCGATGGGCGGCCGGGAGTCGGGCGGGCTCGCGCACCTCCTCCCCGGCTACCGGCGGGTCGACGACCCCGACCACCGCGCGGAGATGCGCGCGCTGTGGCGGATCCCGTCGAGCGAGCCGGGGATCTCCCCGGCACCCGGCCTCCCCTCGACCGAGCTCGTCGAGGCGCTCGAGGACGGGAGCGTCAAGGTCGTGTGGATCATCGCGACGAACCCGGTGGTCTCGCAGCCGGACGCCGCGCGCTTCGCGGCCGCGCTGCGGCGGGCGGACCTCGTCGTCGTCCAGGACGCCTACCACCCGACCGAGACCGGGGCCCTCGCCCACGTCGTCCTCCCCGCCGCCCAGTGGGGCGAGCGCGACGGCACGCAGACGAACAGCGAGCGACGGGTGTCGCTCATGCGCAAGCTCGTCGACCCGCCCGGCGACGCCCTGCCGGACTGGAAGATCCTCGCCCGGGTCGGCCGCGCCCTCGGGCACCCCGAGGCGTTCGGCTGGCGCACCGCCGAGGAGGTCCACGCCGAGTACGTGCGCACGACCGACGGCCGGCTCTGCGACCAGACCGGCCTCTCGTACGACCGCCTCGCGCGACAGGGGCCGCTCCAGTGGCCGGTCCCCGCGCGCGGCGTCGACGGCGAGGACCACCCGGGCAGCGAGCGGCTCTACACGGGCAGGCGGTTCCCGACCGCGGGCGGGCGGGCGCGGATGATCGCGACGCCGCACGCGGAGCCGGCGGAGGCGCCCGACGCCGACCACCCGCTCGTCCTCGTCACCGGCCGCGTCGCGCACCAGTGGCACACGATGACGCGCACGGGGAAGGCGAAGGACCTGCTCGCCGCCGAGCCCGAGCCGTTCGTCGAGCTGCACGCCGGCGACGCCGAGCGGGCGGGCGTCGCGGACGGCGACCGCGTCGTCGTCCGCTCCCGCCGCGGCCGGGCGACGCTGCGACTCCGCGTCTCGGACGCGGTCGCGCCGGGCGTCGCGTTCGCGCCGTTCCACTGGGGCGCGCTCCACCTCGAGCCGGGGGCCGGCGCCCTCAACGGCGTCGTCGGGCGGTCGGTCGATCCGACGTCGAAGCAGGCCGAGCTGAAGGCGAGCGCGGTGCGGGTGGAGCCGGTCCCCGTCGGCCCGGGTGCGCGGCGACCGGCCACGGGAGGGCGAACCCCGCGGCGCCTCGTGGTGGTCGGCGGCGGCATGGCGGGGATGGCGACCGTCGAGGCGGCCCTCGAGCACGCCCCCGCCGGCGGCGCCGAGTGGGACGTCACGATCGTCGGCGACGAGCCGGTCGCCCCGTACAACCGCGTCCTGCTGTCGAACGTCCTCGCGGGCGCGGTCGGCGCGGGGGACCTCGCGCTGCGCCACCCGCAGTGGCTCGAGCGGCACGGCGTGACGCTGCGCCTCGGCGTGCCGGCGCGTCACGTCGACACGCAGGCGCGCACCGTCGAGCTCGCCGACGGCGACGTCGTGCCCTACGACGACCTCGTGCTCGCGACGGGCTCGGTCCCGTTCGTGCCGCCGGTCGACGGCATGGCCCGCGAGGGCGTCCACGTCTTCCGCACGCTCGCCGACACGCGCGCGATCACCGAGGCGGCGCGGACCGCCCGACGCGCGGTCGTCGTCGGCGGCGGGCTCCTCGGGCTGGAGACCGCGCGGGGCCTGCGCGAGCACGGCGTCCGCGTGACGGTCGTCCACCTCGCCGACCGGCTGATGGAGCAGCAGCTCGACGCGCCGGCGGCGTCGCTGCTGCGCCGGGCGCTGCGCGATCTGAAGATCGACGTGCGGACCGGCGCGCGCACCGAGGCCGTGCTCGGCGACGGTGAGGGGCGCGTCCGCGGGGTCCGGCTCGAGGGCGGCGAGGAGGTCGACGCCGACCTCGTCGTCGTCGCGGCGGGCATCCGGCCGAGCGTCGACCTCGCCCGCACGGCGGGCCTCGAGGTCGAGCGGGGCGTTCTCGTCGACGACGAGCTGCGCACGAGCGCGCCCGGCGTCCGCGCCGTCGGCGAGTGCGCCGAGCACCGCTCGACGGTCTACGGGCTGTGGGCGCCGCTCCTCGAGCAGGCCCGCGCCGCGGGCGCGTCGCTGAGCGGGCGGCCGGCGGCGTTCCACGGCGCGACCCCCGCGACGACGCTGAAGGTCGCCGGGATCGACCTCTTCTGCTGCGGCCGCGTCACCGAGGAGCCGGGCGACGAGGAGGTCCTCGCGCTCGACACCCGCCGCGGCCGGTACCGGCGCCTGCTCGTCCGCGACGGCCGGCTCGCGGGGGCGATCCTCCTCGGCGACCTGCGCGACGCGCGCGAGCTGCGCCGACTGCTCGCCGAGCGCGAGGAGGTCCCCGCCGAGCTGCTCGACGGCCCGCCGTCGCACGCGAACGCCGACGCCGAGGCGAGCGCCGAGGTCGACCCCGCGACGAACGTCTGCTCCTGCCAGGGCGTGAGCCACGGCGAGATCGCGCACGCGGTCCGCGACCGCGGCCTGAGGACGGTCGAGCAGGTCGCCGAGCACACGCGCGCCGCGACCGGATGCGGAGGCTGCCGGTCCGACGTCGCGGAGATCGTGCGCCGGCTGCGCGAGCGCGAGCCCGCCGGCATCGCGTGAAGACCCCAACTGCCCTGACGAAACTCACTCCTGACGTGAGTTTCGTCAGCGAGGGTGGGCGGTTCAGGCGTCGGCGACGCCGACCCGGCGGCACATCCGCCGCAGCGCGCACTCCCCGCAGGCCGGGCGCTGGGCGTGGCAGGTGCGTCGCCCGTGCCGCAGCAGGTTCATGTGCAGCTCGAGACCGGCGCCGCGCGGCGTGAGCGCGTTCATCGCGTCGTGCATCTCCGGGTCGAGCGACGCCCCCGGGCGGAAGAGCCCGAGCCGCGTCCCGACGCGTGAGACGTGGGTGTCGACCGGCACGTCGTGCAGCCCGTAGGAGAAGAGCAGCACGCACGCCGCGGTCTTGCGGCCGACGCCGGGCAGCGCGCAGAGGAGCTCCCGCGACCGCTCGACCGGCACGCGCTCCATCCACTCCAGATCGAGCGGGGACGAGGAGCGGGTCGTCCGCGCGCGGCGGTCGCGGATCGCGTTCTGGTCCTCGACCGCGGCGAGGATCGCCGAGATGCGGGCGCTCTTCACCTTCGAGATGCCGCCCGGCCGGATCGCCTCCTCGATCTCCGGCACCGGGGCCGCCGCGACCTCCTCCCACGAGGGGAAGCGCTCGCGGAGCCGGAGGAAGGCGACGTCCCGGTTGCGGTCGTTCGTCGACTGCGAGAGGACGGTGAGCACGAGCTCCGCGAGCGGATCGCGATGCGGCGGCTGGACCGGGACGCCGTAGAGCTCGGCGAGCCGGGTGCGCAGCGACCGGACGCGGGCCCGACCGGGCGGCTCCCACTCCTCGCGCGGCACCACCTCGACCGGGACGGGCACCGCGGCGGCGCGGCGCCCGCCGGCCGGCGTCACGAGGCGGGGCGGTCGGCCCGGGCCTCGAGCGCGCCCCACCGCTCCGTCGCGCGCGCCGCCGCCTCGACGCCGTCCTGCAGCCCCGCCGCGATGGCGGCCGGGTAGAAGTCGGTCGTCGCGAGCCGGGCGAGGAGGATCCCGGTGAGGACGTCGCCCGCCCCGACGGTCGAGATGGGCGAGGCCGGGCTCCCGGGGACGTCGATGCGCATCCCGCCGCCGCGCAGGATCGCGCCCTCGGCGCCGCGGGTGATGACGACGTGCCGCGCGCCCGCGGCGAGGAGGCCGTCGGCCTGCCGGCGGACGTCGAGCTCGCCGGTGATGAGCCGACCCTCCTCCTCGTTGCACCGCACGAGGAACGTCCCGTCGAGATGCTCGCGCGCCGCCTCGACGGCGCGGGCCGGCTCCGACCAGCGGTGGAGGCGGAGGTTCGGGTCGAACACGATCGGCAGTCCGCGCTCGATCGCCCCGGCGCGCGCCCGCTCGGTGACGTCGCGCTCCGCCGCGCCGACGAGGGAGTTCGTGCCGTAGAACAGCGAGCCGGCGGCGGCGACCGCCTCGTCGATCTCGTCGGCGAGCGCGCCGACCGCCGCGCCGATGCCGCGCCCGTAGATGAGATAGCTCGGCTCGCCGGAGGCGTCGAGCGTGACGAAGGCGAGAGGCGTCTCCTGCTCGGCGAGGAGTCGGAAGCGCGACGTGTCGATGCCCTCGGCGGCGAGCCGGTCGCGCAGCCACCGGCCCCACCCGTCGTCACCCGCGCCGCCCGCGAGCGTGATCCGCGCCCCCTCGCGCGCGGCCGTGACGGCGACGTTCGCCGCGGCGCCGCCGAAGTGGGGGACGAACGCGTGCGCCTGCGAGAGGTCGTCGACCGGCGCTTCGCACATGAGGTCGACGATCGCCTCGCCGAGGCAGAGCGTGGTCATGGGCGGAAGTGTCCCAAGCGCGGCTATCGTTCGCCCGCATGGACGCCACGGCCGACGTCGCAGTCCGCACCGAGGACCTCGACGGCCAGCCCGTCCGCTGGCACGAGGCGCCCTCCGTCGACGGAGGCGCTCCCGTCCTCTACGTCCACGGCGTGCCGACGAACGGCGAGCTGTGGACGCCGTTCCTCGAGCGGACCGGGGGCCTCGCCCCCGACCTCCCCGGCTTCGGCCGCAGCGGGAAGCGCGGCGACGGCGACTTCACGCTCGACGGCTACGACCGCTGGATCGAGCGCTTCCTCGAGTGGCGCGAGATCGACCGCTTCCGGCTCGTCGTCCAGGACTGGGGCGGCGTCGCCCTCGCGACGGCGTCGCGGATGCCCGAGCGCGTCGAGCGGCTCGTCGTCATGAACGCCCTGCCGCTCCTGCCCGGCTACAAGTGGCACCGCCTCGCGCGCGCGTGGCGCACGCCGGGGCTCGGCGAGGTCGCCGTCGGCCTCATGACGCGGTGGACGATCAAGCAGCTCTCCCGGGAGTCCAACGCGACGAAGGGGCCCATGCCCGACGAGTTCCTCGACCTCGTCGCACCGTGCATCGATCAGGGGACGCAGCGCGCGATCCTGCGCCTCTACCGCTCCGCCGACCCCGAGCGCCTCGCCGCCGCCGGCGCGCACCTCGGCGACCTCGACTGCCCGGCCCGCGTCTACTGGGGTCAGGAGGACCCGTACATCCCGGCCCGCTTCGGGGCCGAGTACGCCGACGCGCTCGGGAACGCCGAGCACGTGCCCCTGCCCGATGCGGGCCACTGGCCGTGGTACGACCGCCCGGAGCTCCTCGACGAGGTCGCGGCCTTCCTCCTCGCGGACGGGTGAGCGCCCTCCTCCGGGTGCCGGCGTGGGCGGTGGCGGCCCTCGGCGCGGCGCTCGTCGTCGTCCTCGAGCCGCCGAGCGCCGACCTCGCCGCCGCGATCTACCGCGCGGACCTCGTCGAGCGCATCGGCCTCGGCCTCTGGAACAACGGCTGGTACGCCGGCCACCACACGCCCGCCTACAGCGTGGTGTACCCGCCGCTCGCCGCGGCGCTCGGCGTGCGGATCCCCGCGGCGCTCGCGATCGTCGCCGCGTCGTGGCTCTTCGCCCGGCTCGCCGAGCGCCACTGGGGCGGCGACCGCGCCCGGGCAGCCGCGCTGTGGTTCGCGGTCGCGCTCGTCGCCAGCCTCCTCAGCGGGCGCCTGCCGTTCACGCTCGGCGTCGCCGTGGCCGTCGGCGCGCTCGTCGCGCTCCAGGCCCGCCGGCTCGCGGTCGCGGCGGTCCTGGCCCTCGTCGTCCCCTTCGCGAGCGCGGTCGCGGCCCTGTTCCTCGCGATGGCCGCGGTCGCGTGGGGCCTCGCGGACCGTGAGCGCCGGACCGTCTCCGCGGCGCTCCTCGCCGGCGCGGCCCTCGGTCCCGCCCTCGCGCTCGCGGCGCTCTTCCCCGAGGGCGGGACCGAGCCGTTCGTCGCCTCGGCCTTCTGGCCGGGGCTCGCCGGCGTCGTCGCGCTCGGTCTCCTCCTCCCCCCGCAGGAGCGGGCGCTGCGCATCGGGGCGGCTCTGTACGCGCTCGGATGGGTGGCGACGGGTGTCCTCGAGACGCCGCTCGGCGGCAACGTCACCCGGCTCGGGACGCTCGTCGCCGGGCCGGTGCTCCTCGGGGCCGCGGCGGGACGGCGCCCGACGGGGCTCGTCGTCGCGCTCGCGATCCCGTTCGCCTACTGGATCGCCTACCCCGCCGTGCGCGACGTCACCCGGGCCGCCGGCGACCCCTCGACCGACGCGGCCTACTACGCGCCGCTGCTCGCGGCCATCGACCGCGAGGCGGCCGGCGCGACCGGCTCGTTCCGGGTCGAGATCCCGTTCACCGAGAACCACTGGGAGGCGGCGCGCGCCGCGCCGCACGTCCCGCTCGCACGCGGCTGGCAGCGCCAGCTCGACCGCAAGCACGCGGAGCTCTTCTACGAGGACCCGCTCGCGCCGGCGGCCTACCGCGCGTGGCTCGACGCGCACGCCGTCCGCTTCGTCGCCGTCCCCGACGTCCCGCTCGACGAGGCGGGCGAGGACGAGGCGGCGCTCGTCGCCGCGGGGCTCCCGTACCTCGACCGGGTGTGGGAGGGGGAGCACTGGACCCTCCACGAGGTCGCCGAGCCCGCCCCGCTCCTCGGGGGCGTCCCGGGGGCGGCCCGCCTCACCGCCGCCGACGCGGTGACGATCGACGCCCGCGGGACCGGCGAGGCGCTCCTCCGCGTCCGGCACACCCGGTGGTGGCGCGTCGCCGGCGGCGACGGCTCCGCCTGCGTCGAGGAGGGCGAGGACGGCTTCACGCGCCTGCGCATCACGCGACCGGGACGGATCGAGATCGCGGCGCGCCTCACCGGGGGCCGCTGCGGGTAGGCGCGCCGCGCATCCTTCTCGCTGAGCGGGAAGGATGCGCGGCAGGATGTCACCAGACCGTCGGGGAGGCCTTCCACCGGCGTTCACCGGATGGCTACAATCTGCCGCCGTGGAGGCCCGCCTCACAGCTCTGCGGGCGCGCCTGTTCCCCCGCGGCGTCATCGACGTCGCGCTCCAGGTCGCCCTCTTCTTCGCGATGTACTACGCGTACAGGACGCTGCGCGGGATCATCGACACGCCCGACGTGGCGGCGGTCGCCTTCGAGAACGCGCGCAACCTCATGGACATCGAGCGCTCGCTCGGGCTGTTCATCGAGCCGAGCGTGCAGGGGTGGGCGTCGAGCACCGGCTTCCTCACGGACGGCGCGAGCCTCCTCTACGTCAACGCGCAGACCTCGGTGACGGTCGGCGCGCTCATCTACCTGTACCTCCGCCACAACGCGCAGTTCTACTTCGTGAGGAACATGTTCTTCGTCGCGTTCCTCATCGCGGTCGCGGGCTACATCCTCTACCCGACCGCGCCACCGCGCTTCTTCCCGGAGTGGGGATTCTTCGACGCGGTCGCGGAGTTCAGCGGCGTCCACAGCACCGACCCGTCGCTCGTCAACGAGCTCTACAACCCCTACGCCGCCGTGCCGTCGATGCACATCTGCTTCGCGCTCATGATCGGCATGCCGCTCATGAAGCTCGCGAAGACCCGGCCCGTGCGCTGGTTCTGGGGCTTCTACCCGGTGCTCGTCCTCTTCGTCATCGTCGTCACCGGCAACCACTTCATCGCCGACGCCTTCCTCGGCGCCGTCACCGCCGGCATCGCGGCGATCGCCGCGAGGCACATGGCGCGCGTGCGACCCGCGCAGTGGGCGTGGAAGCCCGCAGTCTCACCGGCGACCGCGTAGCCTCTCCGACCGCCATGAGCACACCGACCCCGCGCGGCGTGCGACGGGAGATGATGCGCAACGCGCTCATCGAGTCGCGCCTCACCCCGAACGCGATCTCGCTGACGGGGCTCGCCCTCCACTTCGTCGCCGCCGCCCTCCTCTGGGAGCGGCACTTCGTCCTCGGCGGCATCGCGTTCATCGTCGGGTCGATCTGCGACACCCTGGACGGCCGCTACTCGCGCATGTCGGGCAAGGGGACGCCCTTCGGCGCGTTCCTCGACTCGACGCTCGACCGCATCGAGGAGGCGATCATCCTCACGGTCGTCGCCCGCTACTTCAGCCAGACCGGGGACGACACCGCCGTGGTCGCGTGCGTGGTGGCGGTCGCCGGCTCGCTGCTCGTGAGCTACACCCGTGCCCGGGCCGAGGCCCTCGGCGTCGAGTGCAAGGTCGGGTTCGCGAGCCGCGCCGTGCGGGTCGTCATCCTCTCGGTCGGCCTGCTGTTCGCGGAGGGCCCGGGGGACATCGAGCTCCTCGCCCCCTCGGTGTACGTCCTCGCCGCCCTCTCGCTCATCACGACGCTCCAGCGGATCTTCCACGTGCGGCGGGAGCTGTCGAGGCCACCGGCGTCGCCCTGACCCCGGGGGGCGGGTCGTCGTCGTCCCGGGCTCCCGACGCGCGTAGCATGCATGCGGTGACCCCGCCCCCTCTTGCGATCGCCCACGTGACGCCGTATCCGTGGGACGGCGAGGCGCGCGTGCCCGGCGCCGCGGGAGAGGTCAATCGCGCGATCGCCCGGACGACGGAGCGCCTCGCCGAGCGCGGCCACCGCGTCCTCGTCATCGCGCCCTCGACGCGCAGCGAGGACGTGCGCGCGACGCGACGCGCGATGCGCTCCGGAGCGGACCTCTTCGACGGTGAGGGGCCGGTCGCGGTCGCCCACGTCGGCGAGGTCCTCACCGCGCCGGGGACGGTGCGCCGCGGCGCCGGCGTCCCCGTCGACGTCGCCAGGACGGTCGAGGAGCTCATGGGCGCCGTCTCGCTCGACATCTGCCACGTCCACGAGCCGTTCGGCCCGTCGGTCGCGAGCGTCGCGCTGCGCCACTCGCGCGCGCTCAACGCCGCGACCTTCCACGCCCCGACGGAGCGCGTCGTCGCGACGCAGGTGACGAAGAAGCTCGTCGAGCTCGTCTTCGGGCGGATCGACGCCCGCCTCGCGAGCTTCCGCGCGACCGCCGACCTCATGGCGCGCCACTTCCCGGGCCGCTACGACGTCCTCGTGCCCGGCGCGGACGGGCCCCCGGAGTCGGCGCCGTCGCGGGCGACGTACACCGGGGCGAAGGTGAAGATCGTCTTCATCGACGAGGAGGAGCGCGGGGCTCTGCGGACGTTCCTGCGGGCGCTCCGCCGCCTCGACGCCGGCCCCGCCGCCCCGCCCTGGGAGGCGGTCGTCGTCAGCGCGCGGGGGCCGTCGTCCTCGACGCCGCTCAGCCACGACCTCCGCGCTCGCGTCCGCTTCGCCGACGGGTCGACGGCGGACGACGAGCTCGCGAACGCCCACGTCGCCGTCTGCGCGAGCGACGGGGCGGCGCCGGCCCCCGGGGTCCTCCTGCGTGCCGTCGCCGCGGGCGCGGTCCCCGTCGCCGCGCGGCTCCCCGTCTACGAGGAGCTCGCCGGCGACGGCCGCGGCGCGCTCTTCGACCCGCGTGACGTCGACGCGCTCACCAGCCAGCTCGAGCGCCTCGTCTGCGACTCCGCGCTTCGCGAGCGGCTGCGCGCGGGCGGGGAGGCGCTGCGCGCCACGCTCACGTGGGAGCGCGCGACCGACGACCTGGAGGCCGTCTACACCGAGCTCGTCGCGCGCCGCCACGACCCCGCGGGGAAGCCCGACGTCCGCCGGCGCCTGCGGGGGCGGCGCCTCATCGACGTCGACCTCCACATGCACACCGACCACTCGCACGACTGCGCGACGCCGGTCGAGGTGCTTCTCGCGACCGCGCGTGACCAGGAGCTCGGGGCGATCGCCGTCACCGACCACAACGAGGTCTCGGGTGCCTTCGAGGCGGCCGAGAAGGCCGCCGACTTCGGCGTGAAGGTCATCGTCGCCGAGGAGGTGAAGACGGCGAACCAGGGCGAGGTGATCGGGCTCTTCCTCGAGAAGAAGATCCCGCGCGGCATGACGCTCGAGGAGACCGTGCGCGAGATCAAGCGCCAGGGCGGCCTCGTCTACGTCCCGCACCCGTTCGACCGGATGCACGCCGTCCCCGACTACGAGCACCTCCTCACGATCATCGACGACATCGACGCGATCGAGATCTACAACCCGCGCGTCGCGATCGGCTCGTTCAACGAGGAGGCGGAGCGGTTCGCCGCGAAGTACCGCATCGTCGCCGGCGCGGGCTCGGACTCCCACGTCGCGCAGGGGCTCGGCTCGGTCCGGATCCGGATGCGGGACTTCGACGGGCCGGAGGAGTTCCTCGAGTCGCTGCGCGACGCCGAGATCCACACGAAGCCGTCGAGCCTCCTCTACGTCCAGGCCCTCAAGTTCCTCGAGACGAAGGCCACTCCGGCGGGCGCGCGAAGGGCGCGGCGCGCGCGGCGGATCGAGAGGGCGACGCGCAAGGGCTGATGCAGGGCGAGGACGGATCGCACGCCCCGTCGAATGAGTCGGGGCCGATGCCTGCCACCGACGACGAGATCCGCGAGAAGTACCTCGAGCGCGCGATCCGCGAGCTCAACCACCTCACGCGTGATCTCCAGGCGTGCGACCGCTGCCCGCGCGGGAGCCTCATGCCGGTCCTCGGCAGCGGCCACCCGCAGGCCGACGTCTTCCTCCTCAAGCAGAGCCCGACGCCGGCGGAGATCGAGGAGGGCGTCGCCTTCTACGGCCGCGGTGGGACCGCGATCATGAAGAGCCTCGAACGGCTCCGCATCGACCCGCTCGTCGTCTACGGGACGGTGTGCGCGAAGTGCCCCGTCTCCGACGTCGCCCTCGCCGACCCGGGCTGCGTCGCCCGCGTCGTCGAGGAGCTCGCCGTCGTCCAGCCGAAGATCGTCGTCGTCATGGGCGACGACGCCCTCGCGACCCTCTCCGACCTCGACGTCCCGCTCGCCCGCCCGGTCGCACCCGAGCCCGGGGTCGTGCAGCAGCTCACGCCGTCGATCGACCTCCTCTTCACGCCGAGCATCGACGACGCGCTCGACGAGGAGGAGTCGAAGCGGGCGTTCTGGCGGGCGTTCCGGGTGCTCGGCGACTGGTACGCCGACCTTCCGCCGTACTGAGGCGGGGAGGCACGGGTGGACGTCGCGGCGACCCTCGGCGCGCTCGGCATCGGGCTCGTCGCCCTCGCCGTCGTCCCGCTCGCCGACTCCTGGCTCGCGCTCGCGCTCGTCTCGCTCGCCGCGGCGCTCGCGATGGGCGCCGCCGAGGCCGCCGACGCGGCGGTCGCCGCGACCCCCTTCGAGGTCCTCGCCTACGGGTGCGCGGGAGCCGTGTTCGCGCGCGTCTTCGAGGGCCGTCCGCTCGCCGTCGGCGTCCCGCTGCTCATCGCCGCGATCGACGTCGCGGCGCTCGGCGGACCCGTGGGGGACGCCGGCTCGGCGGCGCCGTCGTCGTTCCCCGAGGGTGGAGACCCGCTCACCCTCGCGCTCCCGGAGACGGGCCTCACGAGCCCGCTCGTGGAGGTGACGGTCGTCGTCTTCCTCGTCGCCTCGGCCGTGTGGGCGCGCCGGCTCGCCCCGACGCCGTCGAGGGCGTGGAGCGTCGGCGCGCCGCTCGCGCTCGCCCTCGTGCCGGCGGTCGGCGTCGCGGTCGCCTCGGCGACCGACCGCGCGCTCCCGCTCGTCGCCCTCGTCGGCCTCGTCGCGCTCGCGATCCAGGGCGCCCAGCTCGTCGCCGAGCGCCGGATGGCCCCACCCGCCTGACGAAGCTCACTCCAGTCGTGAGTTTCGTCAGCGGGGGTGGCCGTTCAGGACATCTCGAGGACGATCTTCCCGAGCTTGCCGCCGGCGGCGAAGTGCTCGTAGGCCTCGTGGACCGCGTCGAGCGCGTAGGTCTCGGCGACGGGGACGCGGGCGTCGCCGCGGGCGAGGAGCGGGAGGACGCTGCGCTCCATCGCGCGGGCGGTCATCGCCTTCTCCTCGAGCGGCCGGGCGCGCAGCGTCGATGCGCGCAGCGTCCCCCGCTTGCCCATGAGCGCGAGGAGGTTCACCTCCGCCTTCGGGCCCGCGCCGACGCCGATGACGACGACACGGCCCCCGGTCGCCAGCGCCTTGAGGTTCCCCTTCATGTTCGGCGCCCCGACGAGCTCGAGGACGACGTCGAAGGGCCCGTGCTCCTCGAAGCCCTCGGGGTCGAGGACGTCGTGGGCGCCGAGATCGGCGACCGCGTCGCGGAGGTCGGGGTTGCGGACCGTCGCGGTGACGTGCGCGCCCGCGGCGCGGCCGAGCTGCACGGCGGCCGTGCCGACGCCGCCTGCGGCGCCGTGGACGAGGAGGCGCTCGCCGGCGCGGAGCCCGCACTGCTCGAACACGGCGTCGTGGGCGGTCGTGAAGACCTCCGGCGTGCCGCCCGCGGCGGGCCAGTCGAGCGCCTCGGGAACCGGCATGAGCTGGCGCTCGTGGACGACGCAGAGCTCTCCCTGCCCACCGCCGCCGACGATCGCCATGACGCGGTCGCCGACGGAGAACCGCGAGGGGCCGTCGGGGTCGCCGAGCGCGGCGACCTCCCCGGCGAGCTCGAGCCCAGGGATGTCCTGGGGGTCCCCGGGAGGCGCGGGATACGCGCCCTTGCGCTGGAGGATGTCGGCGCCGTTGAGCCCCGCGGCCTTCACGCGGACGAGGACCTCGCCCGGGCCGGGCTCGGGGTCTGGGTGCTCTTCGACGGCGACGGCGCCGTCCCGGATCGTCGCTGCTCGCATGGGCGGCACGTTACCCCGACCGTCCGCTCTCCTCTGCATCCACGTCGCCCGCTTCGCCCGCCGCCCGATTCCCGCCGATGCTCGTCGCCAGCAGAAGCGCCGCGCCGAGACGCACCGACGAAGGATCCGGCTCGCGGCCGAGAAGCCCACTGACCCGTCGTATCCTGTTGCGCACGGTGTTCCGGTGCACGCCGAGCGCTCGGGCGGTCGCGGCGGCGTTCCCGCGGCACGTGAGAAAGGCGTGCGCCGTCGCACACAGGATCTCGTTCCCGCCGGCGGGGTCGGCGAGGGGCCCCAGCTCGGCGACGAGGAACGCCTCCATCGCCGTCCGGTCGGCGGAGAGCAGAGCGACCAGCTCCACGTCCTCGTAGAGGGTCGGCGAGGCCGCCGACGGAGCGATCGACGCGACCCTCTGGGCGGCGATGGCCTCGTGATGGCTGCGCCGGAATCCGTCGACGCCGCGACCGTCGCGGCCGACGGTGATGCGCATCCCGGACTGAGGCGCGGACACCCGCGTGAGTCCCGAGCGGTCCGGCGGCGACGGCGTTGCGACCCATCCCCAGAGGCCGTTCGCGCCGGAGGGCACCGTGAGCGCCCGGGCAGCCCCGAGGGCAGCGGCGATCTCGGTCGCCACCGCCTCCAGCGCTCCGAGTGAGATCCCGGCGAGCTCGCTCCGACCCGCGCGGATGACGAAGGCCGTCTGCACCTGCGCGAGGTCATGCGCGAGAGCGAGACCGGTCGCGCTCGCGGGAACGTCCTCGCCCCGCAGGATCGCGCCGACGATCTCGGCGCGACGCGCGAGCGCACCCCGAAGCCATCTCTCGCGCTCCTCCTGGTAGGTGCGTGCGAGGTGGTCCATCACGAGGTCGAGCCAGCGGCTCAGCCTGTCCCACGCGACGATGAGGACCTCCTCGCGGAGCCCGGGGTCGGCGATCTCGACGTGCGCGGCCCTCACGATCAGCTGCCAGAAGTGGGAGTGCCCCGCACGGAAGACCTTGAAGAGCACGACCACGTCGTCGCCGCGGCGGACGAGCGTGCGGCAGAAGTCGGCGCCGGCGAGCGGCTGCGGGGGGTCGACGCGTGCCCCGGGGGCCTGCACCGCCACCGCGAGCAGGGAGCGCAGGCAGTCTCCGGCGAGGGACTCGAGCTCCTCCCTCCACTCGGGGTCGTCCAGTCCGGGCACGTCCCTCAAGACGGCGCCGACCTCCTGCGAGACGATGTCGCTGCGGTCCGCATCGTCGAGCGCCTCGACGTGGGCGCGTATCCAGTTGTCCGCCGCAGCGGCGTCCCTCGACACGTCGCCGACCGTACCCCTCACGGGCGCCGCTGTCGTGTGCACTGGTGCACAACGATCGCCCGGAACTGTCGCGCCGGTGCCGATGACCTGGCGGCTCCTCGCTGGGACGCTCCTCCCATGACCTGGAATCCGCTCGATCCCGCTCTCGTGCCCGACCCCTACCCGCTGTACGCGGGACTGCGGGCATCCGATCCGGTCCACTTCGAGCCTGCGACGGGGTGGTGGTTCGTCACCGGTCACGAGGAGGCGCGCAGCGTCCTTCGCGAGCCGGGCGGAGAGATGCGGTTCGACGAGTTCCAGCGGATGCGACTGGGCCGCGACGCGAGCGACGAACCCTACGTCCGGGGGCTGCGGCACTTCGTGGCGGCCGTCCCCGACGAGCGTCACCACTGCGTCCGCGGAACGTTCGGCCGTCACTTCACACCCGACCGCGTCGAGGGGATGCGCGCGGCCACCGCGCGAGCCGCCGACGATCTCGTCCGGCGGCTCCGGCCCCGCGGCGAGGCCGAGCTCGTCGCCGAGTTCGCGCAGGCGCTCCCGCTCATGAGCATCAGCACGCTCCTCGGCATCGACGAGGCCGATCAGTCGGAGATCCTGCGGCACCTCACGCACTTCAAGCGCGCTGTGCAGTTCGCGCCGATGGACGCAGCGGCGCTCGCCGGGGCCAACGCGACGATCGCGGGGCTCGACGCGCACTTCACGACGCTCATCGCCCGCCGGCGCGAGAACCTCGGCGACGACCTGCTGTCGATGATGATCCGCGAAGCGGATGAGGGCGCGATCACGGAAGAGGAGCTCGTCGCCAACGCGTGGGGGCTCTTCGCCGGCGGCTACGACACGACCGCGGGAGGGATCGCCGTCGCGGTCATCCGCCTTCTCGCGTCCCCGGCCCAGCTGGAGATCCTCGGGGACGACCGGTCGCTCGTTCCTCGCGCGGTGGTCGAGGCGCTCCGGCACTCCGGTCCCGTCCAGGCGCAGCACCGCGTCTTCCGGCGACCCGTCGCGGTGGGCGGCCACGCCATTCCCGCCGACACGCCCATCATCTGCTACCTCATCGCCTCGAACCGCGATCCCCGATGGGTCGACCGGCCCGACGACTTCGAGGTGCGTCGCGCGAGCACGCAGCGCCATCTCGCATTCGGGGGCGGCAAGCGCGCGTGCCCGGGGCGGCACCTCGCGTCGATGACGATGGAGGTCGCCCTCGAAGCGCTGCTGGACGGGCTCCCCCGCCTGCGCACAGCGGGGCCCGTGATCTGGGACGTCGAGAACCTGCCTGCGCTCATGCCGAGTCGTGTCCCGGTGAGATGGGAGCCCGGAGCGGGATCGTGATCGGACGGCGTCGGCCCGGGCCCCGTGTACTCTGGCGCTCGTGGAGCCCGACGCCGCCGAGATCCGCGTCCTCGGCTGCCTCATCGAGAAGCAGCGCACGACGCCGGACCACTATCCGCTCACGCTCAACGCGCTCCGGCTCGCCTGCAACCAGTCGACGAACCGCGACCCCGTCGTCGACTACGACGACCACACGGTGCGCGAGGCGGCCCAGCGCCTGGGCCGCCGCCGCTGGGCGCGCCTCGCCAGCGGCCAGGGCTCGCGCGCCCCGAAGTACCGGCACCTCCTCGACGAGACGCTCGGGGTCGGCGACGACGAGATCGCGCTCCTCGCCGTCCTCATGCTCCGCGGCCCGCAGACCCCCGGCGAGCTGAAGGGCCGGGCCGACCGCATGCACCGCTTCGCCGACCTCTCCGAGGTGCAGCACGCGATCGAGAAGCTCATCGACCGGGGCCACGTCGAGAGGCTCGCGCGTCGCCCCGGGCAGAAGGAGGAGCGCTACGCGCAGACCCTCGGCGGTGCCGAGGAGACCGGCGCGGCGATCGTCGCCGGACGGTACGACGCCGAGGCCGACGAGGGCCTCGACCCCAGCGCGTTCGTCACCGGCCCGCCGCCGGCCGCCGCCCCGGCCGGCGAGGAGACCGCTCCCGCCTCCGGTGCCGTCGAGGACCTGCGCGCCGAGCTCACCGAGGTGCGGGACGAGGTCGCGCGCCTGCGCGACGAGGTCGCCGCGCTGCGCGCGGAGCTCGGGGGCTGATCGCCCTGCGCCAGGTTCGCGCGGCGCTCGCCGAGCGGCTGCGTCTCCACCTCTGGGCGGTGCCCGCCGGCGCGGCGGTCCTCGCGAGCGCGCTCGCGCTCGGTCTCGTGCAGATCGACCGCGAGATCGGGGAGCCGGTCCTCGGGTTCGACGGCGGCGCGCAGTCCGCCCGCGGCCTCCTCACGACGATCTCGACGGCGACCCTCACGGTCGCCGGCCTCGTCTTCAGCTCGCTCCTCATCGCCCTCCAGGTCGCCTCGACGCAGCTCTCCCCGCGCGTCATGCGCGCCGTGCTCCGCGACGCGTACGTCCGCAACGCCCTCGCCGTGTTCGTCGCGACGTTCACCTACGCGCTCGTCGTCCTCCGGGAGGTCGGGGACGAGGACGTCCCGACGCTCGCGGTGACCGTCGCGGTCGTCTTCGCGCTCGCGAGCGTCGCGATGCTCATCGTCTTCATCGACCACATGGCCCACACGATCCGGCCGTCGTCCGTCATCGAGCGCACCCGTGACGAGCTGCTCGGCCGCATCGAGCGCACCGTTCCGACGGACGAGCACGAAGAGCCCGCGTGGGTCGAGCCCGGCGGCCCGCGGCTCGCGCATCGAGGGCGCGGCGGGGTCGTCGCGTTCGTCGACGTCGCCGGGCTCGTGAATTGGGCCGCGACGCGCGACGTCGTCGTCAGCGTCGTGCCGCGGATCGGGGACTTCGTGCCGTGCGGCGCGCCGCTCTTCGAGATCGGGGGCGCGACCGCGAGCGCCGTCGCCGAGGACGGCGACTCGACCGACGAGCTGCACCGCCTCGTCCGCGTCGACCGCGAGCGCACGCCGCAGCAGGACATCGCGTTCGGCCTGCGCGAGCTCGTCGACATCGTCGCCCGCGCCCTCTCGACCGGGCTCAACGACCCGACGACCGCGACCCAGTCGATCGACGCGCTCCACGAGGCGATGCGGGTCCTCGCGACGCGTCCCGATCCCCCGGCGGTGCACTGCGACGACGACGGCGTCGCGCGAGCACGAGTCCGGCGCCTCTCGTGGGAGGACATGGTGCGGCTCGCCTTCGAGGAGCCGCGGCTCTACGGGACGACGAGCGTGCAGGTCCACCGGCGCCTGCGCGCCGTCCTCGATGACCTCCTCACGGTCGCGCGCCCCGAGCACCGGGCCGCGCTCGCGGCCGAGCGCGAGCGCCTCGACCGCGCGACCGACCGCGGGTTCGACGACCCCGACGACCGCGCCTCGTCGCGGGAGCCGAGCGCGCAGGGCTGAGGGGCCGCTCACTCCGGCGCGGCCGCTCGGCGGCGGCGCCGCCGCTCGATCCACACCCCGATGCCGAGCGCGGCGGCGAGCGGCGCGACGGCGAGCCACAGCCGCGGGTCGTCGAGATGGAGCGTCTCGAGCCGCGTCCCGAGGTAGACGAAGACCATCGTGAGGGGCGCGTAGCCGACGACGGTCGTCCAGCCGAACCGGAACCGCGGGAGGTGCGCGGCGCCCGCCACGTAGCCGGTGAGGCTGAACGGGACGACCGGGACGAGGCGCGCCGCGAGGAGGAGGACGGGCCCGCCGTCGGCGACCCACTCCCAGGCGCGGTCGGTGCGCTCGGCGCCGACGAGGCGGCGGATCGCGGGCCGCCCGAGATGACGGCCGATCTCGTACGTCGCGAGGGCCGAGAGGAGCCACATCGTGAGGCAGAACGCCGTCCCCCACCAGAACCCGTAGAGGAAGCCGGCGGCCGCCGTCGGGATCTCCGTCGGATACGGGACGACCGCGTGGACCATCATGAGGATCGCGAGCAGCGCGACGCCGCTCCAGCCGAGCCCGTCGACCTGCTCGCGGACGGCCTCGGTGTCGGCGCGCGCGGCGCTCGTCGCGATCTCCCGGAGGTCGGGCACCGCGCCCACCAGCCCGACGCAGAGGACGATCGCCCCGAGCGTCGTGAACGCCGCGGCACGGCGGACGTGCGCCTCGGGGAGGGTCATCGGACCCGATCATCCCGGACGGCGCGCCCGGCGGCGGGACGCCGCCGCCGGCCCGCCGCCTTGCACACGCGCGAGCGCCCTGCGACCATCGTGGCAGTCGTCACAACCTTCCGGAGGAGGTCCCATGGAGTCCGCCACCGCCCGCGTCCTCGTCGTCGCCCATCGCACGGCCGCGACCCCCGCGCTTCTCGAGGCCGTCCGCGAGCGCGCCGCCCGCGGCCCGGCCCACTTCACGCTCCTCGTCCCCAACGAGGCGCACGGCCTCCACAAGATCGTCGATCCGGAGGACACGTCGCAGGACGCCGTGCTCGCCGTGCTCGACCTCGCCCTCCCCCTGCTCTCGGAGGCCGCCGGCCACGAGGTCGAGGGGCTCATCGGCGTCGCGGAGCCGCTCACGGCGATCCAGGACGCCGTCAACATCCAGGGCTTCGACGAGATCATCCTCTCGACGCTCAGCCACCGCTTCTCGCGCTGGCTGCGGCTCGACCTCCCGAGCAAGGCCAAGGGCCTCGGCCTCCCGGTGACGACGGTGACCGCCGGGGAGCCCGCTTCGTCGCCGGTCGCGCCGGCCTGAGAGACGCTGCCGGAACGAGACAGCGGCTCTCCGGCAGCGGACCTCAGCCGTCCTCGCGCTCGGGGTTGCGGACCCCGCCGGGCCCCGCGCGCAGCAGGGCGACGCATTCGATGTGCGGCGTCTGCGGGAACATGTCCACCGGCCGGACCCGCTCGAGGACGTAGCCGGCCTCGACGAGCTGCGCGGCGTTCGGCGCGAGCGTCGTCGGGTTGCAGCTCACGTAGACGATGCGCTTCGGCGCCGCCTCGACGATCCGCCGGACGACCTTCTTCGAGAGACCGGCCCGTGGCGGGTCGACGACGACGACGTCGGGGCGGCTCGCCTCGCCGACGAGCTCGCGGAGGGCGAGCCGGACGTCCCCCGCGAAGAAGCGCGCGTTGCGGATCTCGTTGGACCGCGCGTTGGCGATCGCGTCCTCGACCGCCGCCTCCACGACCTCGAGGCCCCATACCTCACCGGCGCGGGTGGCGAGAGAGAGGCCGATCGTCCCGATCCCGCAGAAGAGGTCGTAGACGCGCTCCCAGCCCTTCAGCGCGGCGTACTCCGCGGCGACGCCGTAGAGGCGCTCGGCCATCTCGGTGTTCGTCTGGAAGAACGCCTCGGGGCTGATCGCGAACGTCAGCCCGCAGAGCTCCTCGTGGATCGCGGGACGCCCGGCGACGAGCTCGGAGAAGCCGCCCTGCGTCGTCTCCCCGACGCCCTCGACCTTCGTCCACACGAGGCTGTCGCACGGGACTGCGGCCTCGAGCGCGGCGCGATCGAGCTCCCCCGGCGACGTGACGAGCCGGACCTGCAGCTCGCCGGTCCGGCGGCCCTCGCGCACGACGAGGTTGCGGAGGAACCCGCCCCGGGTCCGGCGGTCGTAGGCGCTCATGCCCGTCTCGCGCGCCCAGGCGAGCACCTGCTCGCGGACCCGCTCGGCGCGCTCGGAGCCGAGCAGCGAGCCGCCGTCGACGATCGTCTCCCACGAGCCGGGAGCGTGGAAGCCGCAGACGATCCCGCCCTCGGCGTCGGGGTCCGGGCCGAACGAGAGCTCCAGCTTGTTGCGGTAGCGCCACTGCTCGACGGCCGGCACGATCTCCTCGAGCGTGAAGCCGTCGAGCTTGCCGATGCGGCGCAGCGCGTCCTCGACGTGCTCCTGCTTGTGCGCGAGCTGCTTCTCGTAGGGGAGGACCTGCCACGCCGCGCCCGGGTGATCGGCGGTCGGCGGGATGCGATCGGGGCTCGGCTCGAGGATGTCGAGCGCGACCGCCTCGCCGTAGGCGCGCTTGCGCTTCGTCACCCGCGCCCGCACGCGGTCGCCCGGGATCGCGCCCTGGACGAAGACGACCCACCCGCTCTCGTGGCGCGCCACGCCGTTGCCTCCGTGCGCGAGGCGGTCGACGACGAGCTCGAGCTCGTCGCCGGAGCGCGGGCGAGCGGCGGATGAGGCGGGGGCGTCCATCGCTGCAAGGATGGCAGCAGCATGGACCTCGACGCCTACCGGGACCGGGTGCAGGCCTACGTCACCGCCTGGAACGCCGCGCATCACGCCCGCTTCGCCGGCCACGTCGCACGCGACGCGACGGCCGAGGTCCACGCCGCCCACCGGGACTGCACGTCGGACGCCGCGCTCGACGCGCTCGCGGCCGCCGCGGCCGGCGACGACGGAGCG
>NZ_JBLKKY010000059.1:0-27917 GCF_059438195.1 Paraconexibacter sp. | reverse complement strand
CGGCGGCGCGCCGCCGGGGTTGCCCTCCGTCTCGCCCGTCCTCGACTCGTCGCTCACTCGACCGCCTCCTTGGGCCGGTCGCCGAGGGTGACCTGGATCGCCTTGCGCTTGCCGGCCCTCAGGACCACGATCTCCACCTCGTCACCCGGCGCCTTCGCCGTCACGGCCTCGGCCACGTCTTCGGGGTCGCTGATCTTCGTCCCGGCGACCTCGACGATGATGTCGCCGCCCTTCCCGTCCTCACCGCTCCCGCGGAGCCCGGCCTTGCGGGCGGGGCCTCCGCGCGCGACGGTGACGACGAGCGCGCCCTTCTGCTCCTTGATGTCGAGGGCCTCGGCGACCTCCTCGGTGATCTCGAGCGTCGAGACGCCGAGGTAGGCCCGGGCGATCTCGCCGTCCCGCTTGAGCCGCGGGACGACGTCCCGCACGGTGTTCGCCGGGACCGCGAAGCCGATGCCGACGTTCCCGCGCGCCGAGCCGCCGGTGAGGATCTGCGAGTTGACGCCGATCACCTCGCCCCCGGCGTCGAGGAGCGGACCGCCCGAGCTGCCCGGGTTGATCGGCGCGTCGGTCTGGATGACGTCGTCGATCTGGAAGCCGTTCGGGCTCTCGATCTCCCGCCCCTTCCCGGACACGATGCCCGCCGTCGCCGTGCGGTCGAGGCCGAACGGGTTGCCGATCGCGACCGCGGCCTGACCGACGCGGACGCCGTCGGAGTCCGCGAGCTCGAGCGGCGTGTAGTCGTCGGGGGCGTCGTCGGTGTCGATCTTCAGGACGGCGATGTCCGTCGAGGGGTCGGTGCCGACGACCTCCGCGTCGATCGCGTCGCCCTCCTCGTCGAAGCGGACGCTCACGTCCTTCGACCGGCCGACGACGTGCGCGTTCGTGATGATCGTCCCGGCGTCGTCGATGACGAAGCCCGAGCCGCTCGAGATCGCGCCCTCCTCGTCGTCGTCCTTCTCGTCGTCGTCGCCCCCGTCCGGGATCGGGAGGCGCGCCTCGACTCCGCCGTTCACGGCGCGGATCGACACGACACCCGAGCTCACCTCGTCGTAGACGACCTGCGCGGCGGTCGCCGGGACGCCCTCGTCGTCGCTCGCGGAGCCGGGGGCGGCCGCCGACGGGACCGCCGCGGCGCGCGTGGCCTCGTCGTCGTCGTCGTCGAGCGCACCGGCGCCGAGCAGCGTGCCGGCGGCGATGACCGCGCCGGCGATGCCGCCGGCGAACGCCGGTCCGAGGCGGGACTTGGGACTCATCGATGGAGCTCCTCGCAGGTCAAGGTGAGGCATGGTCCCCGGTCACCCCGCCGGTCCCTCGGGGAAGGGAGCCGGGTGGGGCCGGGCCGACGGGGCGCCGGTGGACCGGAGCGAAAGTGACATCCCCGCTGTCAGGTCGGGATAAGCCTCCCCATCCGGCCGCCGGAGCGCCGTCGCGGACCTTACGTCCGCTTCAGCTGGCTGCGCCATCGTAGCGGCCATGCGCGTGCTCATCGCCGAAGACGAGCCCCGGGTCGCCGACGGCGTCGCGCGCGGGCTGCGCCGCGAGGGCCTCGCGGTCGACGTCGCCCGCGACGGGACATCGGCGCTCGGGAAGGCGCGGGTCAACGAGTACGACGTCGTCGTCCTGGACCGCGACCTGCCCGAGATGCACGGCGACGACGTCTGCCGGACGCTCGGCGATGAGCAGCCGGGCACGAAGGTGCTCATGCTCACCGCCTCCGGCTCGGTCGCCGACCGCGTCGACGGTCTCGCGCTCGGCGCGGACGACTACCTCACGAAGCCGTTCGCCTTCGAGGAGCTCGTCGCGAGGGTGCGCGCCCTCGGGCGGCGCTCCGGGACGGCGCGGCCCGCGATCCTGCGCGCCGGGGACGTCGAGCTCGACCCCGCCCGGCGGACCGCGACGCGCGCGGGTCGCGACCTCGGGCTCACGCCGAAGGAGTTCGGGGTCCTCGAGGCGCTGCTCGCGGCCGACGGCGCGGTGCTCTCGCCGGAGGACCTCCTCGTCCGCGTCTGGGACGAGAACGCCGACCCGTTCACGAACACCGTGCGCATGACGGTGATGACCCTGCGTCGCAAGCTCGGCGACCCGCCGGTCGTCCACACGGTCGTCGGCGCGGGGTACCGGGTGTAGGCGGTGCTCTCCGCGCTGCGCGCGCGTCTCCCCCGGCCGACGGTGAGGCTGCGCCTCACGGCGCTCTACGCGGGGCTCTTCGGGATCGCGGGCGCGATCCTCCTCGTCGCCGCGTACCTCCTCGTCGAAGGTCCGGTGCGCCGCTCGGTGCCGGGCGCGGAGGCCGACGCGGCGCTCGCCGACGTCCGGCTCCAGCTCGCCCTCGCCGGCCTCGGCGCGCTCCTCGTCGCGGTCGGCGCCGGCTGGTGGCTCGCCGGCCGCGCGCTGCAGCCGCTGCGCCGGATCGCGGCGACCGCCGAGCGCATGGACGACGAGGCCCTCGCCCGCGAGCGGATCGCGCTGGAGGGCCCCGACGACGAGCTGCGGAGCACCGCCGCCGCCCTCGACCGGATGCTCGACCGCCTCGACGCCGCCTTCGACGCGCAGCGGCGCTTCGTCGCGAACGCGTCCCACGAGCTGCGCACGCCCTTGACGGTGATGCGCACGGAGGTGGACGTCGCGCTCGCCGACCCGGACGCGACCGTCGAGGAGCTGCGCGCGATGGCCGAGGGCGTCCGCGAGGCGACCGACCGCGCGGACGCCCTCGTCACGAGCCTCCTCGACCTGGCGCGCAGCGAGGCGGGCACGACCGGCGACGACGAGGTCGACCTCGGCCGCGCCGCGCGGATCGCCCTCCACCACGTCGCCGACGAGGCGCGGGAACGCGGGCTGCGCGCCGATCTCGAGATCGGCGCGGCACCGGTCCGGGGCGACCGCCGGCTCGTCGAGCGCGCGGTCGCCAACCTCGTCGAGAACGCCGTCCGCCACAACGAGCGGTCGGGCGCGGTGGTCGTGCGGTCGGGCACGGTCGGGCGCACCGCGACGATCGTCGTCGAGAACGACGGCGCGCGGCTCGACGACGCGGAGCTCGAGGAGCTCGTCCAGCCGTTCCGCCGCGGGGCGGGAGCCGGATCGCGGCCCACGTCCGGCCCCCCGGGCGCAGGACTCGGGCTCTCGATCGTCGCCGCGGTCGCGCGCGCGCACGGCGGCGATCTGGCGCTCCGCGCGCGGCCGCAGGGCGGACTCGTCGCGACGCTCGAGCTGCCGGCCGATGACGGCCACCACCCGGCGGGTGGCGGGGCCGCTCCGGCTACATCTCGCGGACGGTCACGTCCGGCTGCGACGGCGTCGCGCCGTCGCCGCGGCGCTCGCAGTCCCGTCCGCCCGGATCGCTGAGCGGGATCCCGTCGAGATGCGGCGCGACGCGAGGCGCCGGCGTCGCGGCGCTCTCGAGCTGCGCGGCGGTCGCGTGCATGCTGGCCACGGCGGTGCCGAAGGTCGCGAGGCCGCCCGCGATGACGAGGGGGAGCCCGAGGCGGCGAAGTCGCGACGTCATGACCGGGAACTTCACCATCCCGACCTCAACGGAGGCTCAACGCCGGCTGCGGCGGAGCTGAGCACGGCGAGCGCAGCCCCGGGAACGACGAAGGGCGCCCCGGAGGGCGCCCTTCGAGCGACTGCGGTGGCGTTCGCCGGAGCTACTTGAGCTCGACGGTGGCGCCGGCCTCCTCGAGCTCGGACTTGAGCTTGTCGGCCTCGTCGCGCTCGATGCCCTCCTTCACGGGCTTCGGAGCCTCGTCGACGAGGGCCTTCGCCTCCTTGAGACCGAGGCCGGTCGCCGCGCGGACGACCTTGATGACCTGGATCTTCTTGTCACCGGCGCCGGTGAGGACGACGTCGACGGTGCTCGACTCCTCCTCACCGCCGGCCTCGCCGCCGGCCGCGCCGCCGCCGGCCGCCGGGGCCGCCGCCGCGACGGCGGTCGCCGAGACGCCGAACTCCTCCTCGAGCGCCTTGATGCGCTCGGACAGCTCGAGCACCGAGATGCTCTTGAGCTCGTCGATCCACTCCTGGGTCGTGGGCATGCGTGTTCCTCCTATGCGTCGGCGGCGTCTGCAGCGTTCTCCGCCGACGCGTCCGCCTGGTCGTTGTCCGTCTGGTCAGTGGTCTTCGCCGCGTCGGCCTCGGCCTCCGCGGGTGCCTCGGCCTCGGCCTCGGCGGGTGCCTCCGTCGTGCTCTCGGCCGGCGCGTCGCCGGCCGGGATCTCGCCCGACTGCTTCTTCTCGAGCACGCCGCCGAGCTGCACGGCGATGCCCTGGATGAGGCCGTTCAGGCTGCGCACCACGCCGCCGATCGGCGAGGCGACGACGCCGACGAGCTGCCCGTAGAGCACCTCGCGCGACGGGAGCTTCGCGATCGCCTTGATCTGATCGGCGTCGATCGGCTCGCCGTTCATGAGCCCGCCCTTGAAGGCGAGGAGCTCGGAGGCGCGCTGCTCGTCCGAGAGGGCCTTCGCCGCGACGGCGATGTCGCCGCGGACGAACGTGAGAGCGGTCGGACCCTCGAGGTGGTCCTTGAGGCCCGGCATCTCCGCGGCGTCGGCGGCACGCTGCGTGAGCGTGTTCTTCACGACGCGGAACGTCGCGTCGGCGTCGCGGAGCTTGCCGCGCAGATCGGCCGCCTGGTCGACGCTGATCCCGCGGTAGTCGATGGCGAAGACCGCCTCCGACTCCTTGAGCTGCGCGGTGATCTCCTCGACCACCGCGACTTTCTCGTCTCTGTTCATGAGCCTCCTGTCCCGGGCTTCCCGCCCCCGATCCTCGTCGGGGGCGCGCCGGGGGTCTTCGGTGGCGCGACTGTGTGTCGGCTACGCCGCGGCGGGCGCGGCCTCCCCGAGGATGTCGCGGGTACGGGTGGGGTCGACCTTCACGCCCGGCCCCATCGTGGAGGCCATGGTGATGGTCTTGATGTACTTGCCCTTCGCCGCCGAGGGCTTCGCGCGGACGAGCTCCTCGATGATCGCGGCGTAGTTCTCGAGGAGCTGGCGCTCGTCGAAGCTCGTCTTGCCGATGACGAGGTGGACGATCGCGGTGCGGTCCGTGCGGTACTCGACCTTGCCGGACTTCGACTCCTCGACGGCCTTCGCGACGTCCATCGTCACGGTGCCGACCTTGGGGTTCGGCATCTTGCCCTGCGGGCCGAGGACGCGGCCGAGGCGGCCGACGAGCGGCATGAGGTCCGGGGTCGCGATGGCGACGTCGAAGTCGGTGAAGCCCTCCTCGACGCGCTTGGCGAGGTCCTCGGCGCCGACGATGTCCGCGCCGGCGGCCTCGGCCTCGGCGGCCTTCGGGCCCTGCGCGAAGACGGCGATCGTCACTTCCTTGCCGAGCCCGTGCGGCAGCGCGATCGTGCCGCGCAGCTGCTCGTCGGCGTGCCGGACGTTGAGGCCCGTGCGGACGTGGATCTCGACGGACTCGTCGAACTTCGCGCGGCTGAGCTGCTTGACGAGCGCGACCGCCTCGGCAGGCTCGTGCTCGCGCTCGCGGTCGACCCGCTGACGGGCCTCGACGTAGGCCTTCCCGTGCTTCGCCACTCAGACCACCTCCACGCCCATCGAGCGCGCGGTGCCGGCGATGATCTTCGCGGCTGCGTCGACGTCGTTCGCGTTCAGATCCTTCAGCTTCTTCTCGGCGATCTCGCGGACCTGGGCCTCGCTGATCGTCCCGACCTTGTCCCGGTGCGGCTCGGCGGACCCCTTGTCGAGCCCGGCGGCCTGCTTGATGAGGACCGCGGCCGGCGGGGTCTTCGTCACGAACGTGAACGAGCGATCCTCGTAGACGGTGATGACGACCGGGATGACGGTGCCGGAGTCCTGCTGCGTCTGGGCGTTGAACGCCTTGCAGAACTCCATGATGTTGATGCCGTGCTGGCCGAGCGCGGGGCCGACCGGCGGCGCGGGGCTCGCCTGGCCGCCGACGGCCTGCAGCTTGATCTGTGTGAGGACTTTCTTCGCCATGGGGCTGCGCTGCGCTTCCTAGATCTTCTTGACCTGGTCGAAACCGACCTCGACCGGCGTCTCGCGGCCGAAGATTGACACAAGGACCTTGAGCTTCGCCGCGTCCTGGTTGATCTCCGAGATCTCCCCGGAGAAGTCGGACAGCGGTCCGCTGATGACCTTCACCGACTCGCCGATCGAGAACTGCGCCTTCGTGGCGACCTTCTGGGCCACCTCGCGACGCAGGAGCCGATCGACCTCGGGCTGGGTGAGCGGGACCGGCTCGTTCGACGCTCCCACGAACCCGGTGACCCCCGGCGTGCCCTTGACGAGCTGCCAGGAGTCCTCGTCGAGCTCCATGTTCACGAGGACGTAGCCGGGCATCGTCCTCTTCTCAGAGGTCTTCTTCTCGCCGTCCTTCATCTCCGAGACCGTCTCGGTCGGGACGACGACCTGACGGATCGAGCGCTTCTGGCCGAGGGAGACGGCCCGGTGCTCGAGGTTCTGCTTCACCTTGTTCTCGTGCCCGGAATAGGTGTTGACGACGTACCAGCGGAACATGGTCTCCTGCCCTAGAGGATGATGTCGACGAGTTCCTCGGCGGCAGCGTCCGCGACGCCGAGGAAGGCGCCGGCGACGATGACGAAGCCGATGACGACCGCGGTCGCCTGACCGACCTGACGGCGGTCGGGCCACTGGACGCGCTGGAGCTCGGCCCAGGAGGCACGCAGGAAGCGGGCGAAGCGCGCGGGTCCCCGCTGCGTCGACTCACCTGGCGCGGCGGGCGTGGTGCCCGCGCCGCCCGGAGCCGCCGCGAGAGCCTCGCGCTCGAGCCCGGCTTCGTCCTGCTGGTTGTCCTCCTCACGTGCCACGGGAGGATCCGCCAGTCAGCGGGTCTCCTTGTGAGGTGTGTGCGTCCGGCACCACTTGCAGTACTTCCGCAGGGTGACGCGGTCGGGGTTGTTGCGCTTGCTCTTGTTGGTCTGGTAGTTGCGCCGCTTGCACTCCTCGCATGCGAGGGTGATGGCGATACGCACGTCTCCGCGGGCCATGTGGTTCCCCAGAGTCGATGAGGGACGATGCTGGACCGGCTTCCGGGCGAAAGAAAGACCCGCCCGGGAGCGAGTCGCCGAGGGAGGATAGCGCGGTCCGGCCCCCTGCGCCGCCCCGGTCAGGCGCGCGCGCTCGCCTGCGGGTCCAGACGGGTCATGTGGACGGACGCCTCGAAGGTGCTCGAGGCCCCGCCGCGGTAGACGCCCTTGATCGGCGGGATGTCCCCGTAGTGGCGGCCGTGGCCGATCTTCACGTGCGTCTCGTCGGCGAGCTGGCGGTTCGTCGGGTCCGCCCCGACCCAGGCCGGCTCGCTGCCCTCGTCGGGGAGGAGCGCCTCGATCCACGCGTGCGTGTGGACCTCCATCGAGTCCGAGCCCCCGTCCTGGGGCGCCGCCCAGAGATAGCCCGAGACGTAGCGGGCGGCGATGCCCTGCCGGCGGAGGAGGATGACGCCGAGGTGGACGAAGTCCTGGCAGACGCCGCCTCCGACGCGGAGCAGATCCGTCACCGTCGAGCCGACGTACGTCGCGTGCGGGTCGTAGCGGAACTGGTCGGGGATGATCTCGCAGAGGAGCCGCAGCGTCGCGAGGGGCGTCGTCGCCCGGATCGTCGCGGGCCACTCGCCGAGGATCTCGTCCGAGGGCTCCCCGAGAGCGGGGAGCAGGTACTCGCCCGCCGCCTCCGCGTAGGCCGGGCTCTCGAGCGCCGACCAGTCGGCCTCGGGCGGAGGAGGCGGCTCCGCGGTGACGACGCGGGCGCGGACGTCGATCGTGAGGTGGTCGTGCGGCTTGGGGATCCCGAACTCGAGGACCTCGGTCCCGAAGTAGTCGTGATGGCGGCTGATGCGCGCCTCCGGGTCGATCCGCACGTGGAAGTCGTCGCAGCGCTGCTGCGTCGTCGTCGCCGGCCGGACGCGCAGCGCGTTGAGGTTGTCGGTCACCGGGCCGTCGTAGCGGTACTCGGTGAGGTACTGGATCGCGAAGTTCACGTCGTGACGACTCCTGGGGCGGCGGCACCTGCGAAGTAGCGGTCCGCGATGTCGCGGTCGACGAGCGCCAGCTCCTGCTGGACCTGCTCGAAGGTGGCGGGCGCGACGGCGGCGTCGTCGGCGCGACGCCGGAACTCGAGGTCGGCCCCGAGGCGCGTGAGGCGCAGGACCGGCTCGCTCTGGCGCGGGTTGAGGTCGGCGCGCTCCACGTGACGCAGGAGGCTCTCGACCGACGCGGCGACGCTGTCCGGGTAGTTGCGCTCGTAGAGGAGGAAGCGCGCGACCGGCTGGGCGTTCGGCGGGCCGGGCACCGCGCGACGGAACGCCTGGAAGCCGCCGACCGCCTGGAGGAGCGCGAGCGCCTGGCCGTCACGGGCGTGGGTGTCCGCGATGCTCGGCAAGGCGACGCGGAGCATCCGCAGCACCATGTCGGCCGCCTCGATCCGGCCGCCGGCGATGAGGAACGCGCTCGCGTCGTCGCGGAGCATCGTGCGGCCGGTGAGGCCCCAGATGAGCGCCGTGCGCTCCTTCACCTGCTGGTAGACCGACGAGGGCCCGGCGCGCACGAGCGCCGACAGGTCACCCTCGTGCATGAGGAGGTGGGTGGTGTTGATCGCCTCCCACATCTCCGCCGAGATGACGTCGCGGAGGGTGCGCGCGCCCTCCCGCGCCCGCTCGACGCACGACACGATCGACGCGGGGTCCTCGGGCGCGAGCGTGAGCCGCTCGAGGACGTCGTCGCGCCGCACCGGCGCCCCGTCGAGCTCGGCGCCCATGATCGCGAGGATCGAGCCCCACGAGAGCGTCACCCCGCTGGGCTCGTCGGGCCGTCCCTGCAGGTCGGCGTGGAAGACGCCGTCGAGCATCCGCGCCGTGTGCTCGGCCCGCACGAGATTGCGGCCGAGCCAGAAGAGCTCGTGGGCGATGCGGGCGAGCATCAGCGGCGGCCCCCGGCCGCCGCCTGCTGCTGCTGTTGCTGCTGCTGCCCGCTCCACCCGCCGTACCGGAACCCCGGCATGGTCGGCGGGAGGGGTGGCGGGGCGAGCGGCTCGACGTGGTCGGACTCGCCGCCGTCCTCGAGCACCCACGTGTCCTTCGAGCCGCCGCCGCGCGAGCTGTTGACGATCATCGACCCCTCGACCATCGCGACACGCGTGAGGCCGCCCGGGACGATGTTGATCGTCTCGCCGAAGACCGCGAACGGGCGCAGATCGACGTGGCGCGGGGCGAGGACGCCGTCGATCCCGGCGGTCGGGACGGTCGAGAGGCGGACGATCTCCTGGCCGATGTAGCCGCCGGGGTCCTCCTCGATGCGCCTGCGGAGCTGCAGGAGCTCGGCCTCGGGGGTGAACGGGCCGATGACGACCCCCTTGCCGCCGGATTCGCCGGTGGGCTTGACGACGAGCTCGTCGAGCCGGTCGAGGACGTAGGCGCGCGCGTCCGGGTCGCTGAGGAGGTAGGTCTCGACGTTCTTGAGGATCGGCTCCTCGCCGAGGTAGTAGCGGACCATCTCGGGGACGTAGTGGTAGACCGCCTTGTCGTCGGCGACGCCGGTGCCGAGGGCGTTGGCGATCGCGACCGTCCCGGCGCGATAGGCCCGGACGAGCCCGGGAACGCCGAGGAGGCTGTCGGGGCGGAACTCGAGCGGGTCGATGAAGTCGTCGTCGAGGCGGCGGTAGACGGCGTGCACGCGCTGCATGCCGGACGTCGTGCGCATGTAGAGGACGTCGTCGCGGACGACGAGGTCGCTCGCCTCGACGAGCTCGACGCCCATCTGCCGCGCGAGGAACGCGTGCTCGAAGTACGCGGAGTTCATCGGTCCGGGGGTCCACACGACGACGGTCGCCTCGTCGTCGGACGACGGGGCGACCGAGCGGAGCGCGGCGAGGAGGAGCTGCGGGTAGTGGTCGACCGGCCGGACGCGGTAGTGCTGGAAGAGCTGCGGGAGGAGCCGGGTCATCGCGACGCGGTTCTCGAGGACGTACGAGATGCCCGAGGGGGTCCGGACGTTGTCCTCGAGGACCTTCCAGGTGCCGTCGGCGTCGCGGACGAGGTCGCACCCCGCGACGTGGCAGTACACGCCGCCCGGAGGCCGGATGCCGTGGACCGCGCGCGCGAAGTGCGAGCGGCTGACGACGAGCCGCCACGGCACGACGCCGTCGCGCACGATCTCGCGGCCGTGGTAGATGTCGTCGACGAAGTGGTTGAGGGCGCGGATGCGCTGCGCGAGGCCGCGCTTGATGTGCGTCCACTCGCGCGCCGGCAGGACCCGCGGGACGAGATCGAGCGGGAAGGGCCGGTCCTTCACCGGACCGTCCTCACCGGTCGCGTCGAACGTGATGCCCTGCTGGAGGAAGATCGCGTCGCGCCGGCGCCCGGCCGCGGCGAGCTGCTCGGGGCCGAGCCGGCTGAGCTCGGCGATGAGCGGCTCCATGTCCGGGTGCGGAATGCCGCCGGGGGCGAACATCTCGTCGAAGCACCCCGGGACGGGGCGGTAGGCGAGGTCGTCGCGGACGGCGGGTTCGGTCATCCTCCTCCCCATCCTGCCCGACGATCGGTCGACCGAAGCATCGTGCCGCCCGATCCCGGCCCGATCGGCTCCGGCGGCCCTAGAATCGTCCCGGTGCTCGGGTCGCCACGCCGCGTCGCGTTCGCCGGCGTGTTCGCCGCGACGCTCGTCACCTTCATCGCGATCGGCGCCGTGCTGCCGATCCTCCCGCGCTACGTCAAGGGCCCGCTCGACGGGGGCGACGTCGCCGTGGGCCTCGCGATCGGGGCGTTCGCGTTCACCGCGATGGTCGGGCGGCCGATCGGCGGCCGGATCGCCGACCGGCGCTCGCGGAAGCTCGTCGTCGTCGCGGGCATGTCGCTGTGCGCGGCCGCGGGGCTCCTCTACCTCGTCCCGTGGGGCCTCGCGGGCCTGCTCGTGGCCCGGCTCGTGCTCGGCCTCGGAGATGGGTGGGTCTACACGGCCGCGGCCGCGTGGGTCGTCGACCTCGCGCCGCCCGACCGCCGCGGGCAGGTCATCGGGATCTTCGGCATGTCGATCTGGGGCGGTCTCGCGATCGGCCCGGCCTTCGGCGAGCTGCTGCTCGAGGTGAGCGGCTACGACGCGGTCTGGATCTTCGCCGCCGTCGCGCCGCTCGTCGCCATCGCGATCGTGTCGCGCGTGCCGCTCGCGGCACCCGGGACGCCGACGACGAGCGCCGCGCCCCATCCCCCGCCGGGCGTCCACGGGATGCGCGCGTGGATCCCGCGCGGGGTCGTCGGACCGGGGGCGGCGCTCACGCTCGGCGCCCTGGGGTTCGCGACGTTCTCGAGCTTCGTCGTGCTCCACCTCGAGCGCGAGGGCGTCGACGGAGCCGGTGTCGCGTACGTCGCGTTCGCCGCCTCCGTCGTCCTCGGGCGGCTCCTCCTCGGCGGCATCCCCGACCGTCGCGGGCCGCGCCTCGGCGTGGTGGTCGCCGGGAGCTGCGAGGCGGTCGGGCTCACGATCGTCGCGATGAGCTCGTCGCTCCCCGTCGCGCTCGTCGGCGCCCTCGTCATGGGGCTCGGGGTCGCGCTCCTCCTCCCCAGCCTCGCGCTCCTCGCCATCGACGCGACAGCGCCCGAGCAGCGTGGCGTCGTCCTCGGCGTCTTCACCTCGTTCTTCGACATCGGGATGGGCGTCGGCGGGCCGCTCGCCGGAGCGATCGTGTCGGTGAGCGGCTACGAGGAGGCGTTCCTCGCGGCCGGTGCCGCAGCCGTCGCGAGCGCCGCGCTCGGAGCGTGGCTCGCCGCCCGCGCGGGGCGGCACGTGCCGACCGGCGAGGCCCCGCTGCCCGAGCCGGTCTAGTCCCGGGCTCGGGCGACGAGGGCCGCTCTGGTCTCCGGGAGCGTCGACGCGAGCGCAGCCGGAGACCCCGGGTCCGGCTCAGAAGATGTAGGCCCGCTGCCCGGGGGCGCATTCGTTCCTCACCGCCTGGCCGGGCAGGACCACCCCCTGACCGGGACCGGGCGTGAGCTGCGAGATCGTCTGGCCGGGCGGCCCGCACGCTCCCGCGGCGCTGTCGGGGTTCGGAGCCGCCATGCCGGTGGCCGGCAAGGCGAGCAGACCCGCGCATGTGACGGCAGCGACAGTCCGTGCAGTGCGATGCATGGTTCCCTCCTCTTCGGGGTCTCGCCTCCGCAGCCCGTGCTGCGGATCGGCACGAGGAGATCGTCGCGCAGCCCGCCGGCCGAGTATCACCGTAGATCGCCGCACTAGCGGCTCGGCGTCGCCGTACCGCTTCGCCACCGGCCGGCGGGCGGTCGGCCGCGCTCGGCGCCGACGCCCCTCAGGCGGCGGCGCGCTGCGGGATCTCGCAGACCTCGCAGGCCTCGTCCGGATGGAGCTTCGCCCACATCCAGCAGCCGACGCAGAAGCCGCTGACCGCCGAGAAGGTCCCGAGCACGGCCACCATGCCGGCGAGGACCCAGCCGGCGGTCGCGAGTCCTGCGAGGAAGAGCGCGGTCGCGCCGGCCGTGCAGCCGAGGCCGATCATGTTCGCGAAGCGCGGGGCGCGCGAGTCCTCGAGCGGGCCCTCACCGAGGCGCGGCTGGAGCACCTGGAAGTAGAGGCGGCACGGGAGGCACCAGCGGCGGCCGAGCGTGAGGCCGAGGGTGAGCTGGATCGCGAGGAGGGCGACGATCCACTCCACCCCGGTGAGGAGCGCCACGGCGCAGCCGACGCCCATCGTCGCCTGGACGGTGCGCGGCGCGCGTGAGTCGATGACGTCGAGGTCCCGCCACGGGTCGGCGGACGGACGGAACGGCTCGGCGGCGTGCGAACGGATCATGGACGGCTCCCAGCGGTCAACGAGACCCTGAAAGCCTATCGGGAATCCATAAAAAGAGGGACCGCCGCGCTCCACTGGCGCGGCGGTCCCCCTCCCCGGCGGTCCGCCGGGGTCCTGCCGTCCGCGGTCCGGACGTGGATCTAGCGGCCGTTGACCGCGTCCTTCAGAGCCTTCGCGGCGGTGAACTTCGGCGCCTTCGACGCCTTGATCTCGATCTTCTCGCCGGTCGCGGGGTTGACGCCGGTGCGGGCGCCGCGCTCGGCGACGGTGAACTTCCCGAAGCCGGCGATGTTCACCTCGCCACCACGGGCGAGCGTCTCCGAGACGATCGCGGCGATCGCGTCGACCGCCGACTTCGCGTCACCCGTCCCGAGGTCGGAACGCTCGGAGAGGTGCTGGGCAAGCTCGGTCTTGTTCACGGGTGCGGTTCCTCCTGCTGTGGTCGAAGGCGACCGGGGCATCCGGACGCCGCTTTCCCTGCGCCGGCTGAGGCCAGGGCGTGGGCCGGCCTCTTGCTGGCCGGCACGGCACCCTAGAGGGGGCCACGGACGGATCCTACGCACACCGATCCGCCGATGCATAGGGGCTTTTCGGCGTTTGGTGGCCCCGACAGGGGGAACACCAGCCCCATGACTCGCGGGAGCGTCGACCCCGACTTCGCCATCCGGACCCGCGCGGTCCCCGAGAACGTCCCGGCCGTGCGGCACGCCCTCGGAGGGATGGCGGCGGCGCGCGGCGCCGACCCGGACCTGCGGGGAGCGATCGCCCTCGCGGTCACCGAAGCGGTCTCCAACGTCGTCCGCCACGCCTATCCGCACGGTGCGACGGGGCTCGTCGAGGTCGAGGCCTCCGAGGACGGAGAGTCCTTCGGCATCGTCGTGCGCGACAGCGGCGACCGCCCGGACGCCGACAAGACACCGGGCTTCGGCGCGGGGCTCGCCCTCATCGAGGCGGTCGCGGACTCCCTCGAAATCGCCCGGGAGGCGCCTGGGACGGAGGTCCGCATGCGGTTCTCGATCGTTTCGCCCACGACGCCCCCGGGTACGGCCTGACCGCGGTGACGACGTTCGACTTCGACCTGACGACGACGACGCTCGACGACGGCATCCGCCTCATCGCCGCCCGCGGCGAGATCGACCTCTTCACGGCGCACGACGTGCGCCGGGCCGGCACGGAGGCGATCGACGAGGGCGCCCGGCGCATCGTCGTCGACCTCACCGATGTGACGTTCCTCGACTCCACGGGCCTCGGCGTCCTCATCGGGCTCGCGAAGCGGCTGCGTCCCGGAGGCGGCGACCTCGCGATCGTCAACGTCGATCCCACGATCGCGACGACGTTCTCGATCACCGGCCTCGACGGCATGATCCCCGTCACCGCGCGCCGCGCGGACGCCGTCGCGATCCTCCGCGGCGACGACCGGGCCGGGACGGACTCGGGCGGGCAGCTCTCGGGCGCTCGCTGACGAGCTCCACAACCGCATCGGGCGGCCACCGCCGCCCGTGCCGCTATGCTCGCGCCGCCCCGGGCGTCGACCGCGCCCCGTTTTCTCCATGGACGCGAGCGCGCACGGACCCGACCCTGAGCCCCTCCGGCTGTCCACGCGGATGGCGGGCACGACGCGCGTCGTCGCCGTGACGGGCGAGATCGACCTCGCCACCGCCGACGAGCTCGGGGCGGCCCTCGCCGCCCGCTCCGAGGGCGAGACCGGCCTCGTCCTCGATCTCTCGACGACGTCGTTCCTCGACTCCTCCGGCATCCGCGTCCTCGTGGAGGCCCACCGCGACGCCGAGCGCGAGGCGATCCCCTTCGCCGTCGTCCCCGGCGGGGAGAGCATCCGCTCCCTCCTCGAGACGACGGGCGTCGCCGCGCACCTCGATCTGCGCGACACGGCGCCGGAGTGACGCCGCCACGCGCCGGGACGGCCCGTCGACGGGCTCGTCAGACCCGGTCGAGCTCGAACCACACGCGCGTCCCCCCGCGGCGGTCCACGCCCCAGCGGTCGCTCAGCTCCGCGATGAGCCCGAGCCCGTAGCCGCCGACCGCGAGCTCGTCGTGGTTCGCGGTGCGCCCGGGCGGCGTGAAGCCGTCGCCCGGATCGGTGACCGCGATGGCCACCCGCGCCGGGTCGCATCGGATCTCGAGCCGGTAGGCGCCCTCGCCGCCGTGCCGGACCGCGTTCGTCGCGAGCTCGCTCACGAGGAGCCGGAGGTCCTCGACCTCCCCTGAGGACAGGTGGCCCGCGAGGTGGTCGTCGACGGCGCGGCGCGCTGCCGCGATCGAGCGCGGGCGGCCCTCGAGCTCGAGGACGACGTCGACGGGAGCCGGGTCGCGGCCCTCCGGGACGACGACGACGCCCGGGCCGGTGATCTCGGCGACGAGGACCGCCGTGTCGTCGCGCTGCGCACCCAGCGTGTGCTGCGCGACGAGCCGGCGGACCGCACCGGCCACCGCCCCCGCGTCTCCTGGCGGGAGAGCCTCGAGCGCGTCGCGCAGGCGCTGCTCGCCGAGCCGCCCGTCGGCGCCGACGGTGTCGGTGACGCCGTCGGTCCGCAGGACGAGGATGTCGCCCGGTGCGAGATCGACGTCGGTCGCGGCCCAGCGAGCGCCGGCGAACGCGCCGGGCAGCGGCCCGGGCTCGCCGAGCGGAGTCACGCGGCCGCCGCGGAGGAGGAGGACGGGCGGGTGGCCGGCGAGGACGACGGCGGCCGTCGTGACGCCGTCGCGAGGGACGAGGTGGACGCAGGCGACCGAGCAGAGCGACATCTCGTCGCGGAGGCCGAGGAGCGCGTCGAGCCGGGCGACCGCGTCGACCGGCGATCCCGTCTGGGTCGCCGCTGCCTGGAGGGCACCGCGGGCGAACGCGGTCACCGAGGCGGCCTCCGCGCCCTTCCCGGTGACGTCGCCGATGACGAGGAGGGCGCCCTCGCCGGCGGCGAACGCGTCGTAGAAGTCGCCGCCGACCTGCGTCGCCTCGCCGACCGCGGCGTAGTGCGATGCGAGACGCACGCCCGGGATCGTCGGCAGGTCGGGCGGCTGGAGGCTGCGCTGGAGCGCCTCGGAGACGGTCCGCTGCGCCATCTCCGCCCGCGTCAGCTCGCTGACGAGCCGGGCGTTCTCGAGCGCGAGCGCGATCCGGGCCGCGACCGCGAGCCCGAACCGCGCGTCGTTGCGGCGGAACCGCCGGCGCGGCATCCGCCGGACCGCCGTGAATCGTCCGGTCTCGTGGCCAGGCACGCGCAGGGGCACCGTGATGATCGCGGGATCGGACCCCTCGTCGGCGTCGGACCGCGGGAGGGGCGGCGACGCACCGCGGACGGCCATCCGCGTGAGCGCCCCGTCCTCGCCCCTGAGGTCGATCGCGGCGCCGTCGGCGAAGACGGGGACGAGCGAGGCCAGCAGCGCGTCGGCGGTCTCGCGCGGGGAGCGCCCGCCGACGCTCTCCGGGCCGATCGCCGCGAGGATCTCGAGCTGACGGACGTCGCGCTCGAGACGCGCGCGCCCGGCCGCGCCGGCCGTCGCCGCCCCGACCCCCGCGACGCCGATGCCGATCCGGGCGAGGTGTGAGTCCGACAGGAGCTCCTCCGCGCTGAAGCCGCTCGCGACGACGAGGACGAGGGCGGCGACGCCGAACGCGGCGGTCGTCCGCGGGCCGGCGACGAGCGCGACGACGAAGACGGGGATGACGTGCGCGAGCGCGAGGATCTCGTCGATCGCGAGATCGACGACGAACAGGACGACCTGGACGGCGACGAGGATCGCGAGGATCCGGCGCAGCGGGCGCGAGCGGTCCACGTGCGCCATTCTCCCGGCTCGACCGGCGCTCGCGCGCCGCGGGGGTTGCGCACGTCGGCCCGGACCGCTTGACTTCTGCCATGAGCGATCATCCCTCACCCGGCGTCTCCGACGAGCTCGCCCGACGGCGCGCCTCGGCGGCGCTCCCGGTCAACGAGGCCGGCGGCGGCGAGGCGGAGGGCTTCGAGCTCGCCGAGCAGCTCCTCATCGAGCACGCGACCCACGGCGACTCGCACACGACCGCTCCGATCATCCGCGACGCCGGGAAGGCCGACGAGGAGCGAGCGCCCTCGCCCGACGTCTACGGAGAGGCCGACAGCGAGCACGGTCAGGGCCGCGACGCCTGATCCGGTCCGCCGCGGCGATACGCTGCGAACGTGATCACCGGAGACCGCACCGTCGAGATCGAGGCCACCGCCGAGCACGTCTACGGCATCGTGGTCGACGCCGACGCGTTCCCGGTGTGGAACCCGAGCGTCAACGAGGTCGACGTCCGGGAGATCGGCGACCACGGCCTCCCCGCGGCCTCTCGCGTCGTCTTCGACGCGAAGGTGAAGGCCGTGAGGATCGACATCCGCTACGCCTACGCGGTCGACAGCGACCCGCGGACGATGCGGTTCGTCTCCGAGAAGGGCAGCGAGGTGAAGAGCGTCGTCTGCGAGTTCCACGTGCGGGAGACCGGCGTCGCGACCTGCGAGGTGCGGATGGCGGTCGAGGTCGATCCCGGCCGCAGGCTCGGTCTCCTGCTCCGCGGCCCGGTCGTCGACAAGGTGCGCGACCACCTCCTCGACGGCACGCTCACGAATCTCAAGGAGCGCGCGGAGGGCTGACCCGCGAGGCGCGCGGCGGCGCCTCAGGGGTCCGCCGGGCGGGCGTTCGGGAACGCCCGCGTCTCGCCCTGGAAGGTCCACGGCTGCTGCCGCACGCACGGCGGCGCGGTCCCGAGCGGCGGGATCTCGACGGGGTTGGCCGTATGGCGGCAGTCGAACGACTCGAGCCCGCCGCTGAGCGCCTTCGCGAGAGCGCCCGGGGCCGGATACGGGTTGTAGCGGTTCGTCGGCTCGCGCTGCGCGAAGCCGAGGAGGCCCTCCGACCAGATCGGCGGCAGCACGCGCAGGTAGCGGCGGACCTTGCCGTCGGCCGTCCGCACCTTGCCGTTCGTCGCCGCGCCGACGTTCGCCGCGGCGGTGACGCTGTCGGCGGCGTACGCGTCGAGCGTCCGGATGACGGGCACGAGCTGGCGGCCGGCGGGGAGCAGCGCCCGGACGACGGGCCGCGTCGCCTCGACGACCGCTGTCGCCGCCGGCAGCCCGTCGCGGGCCGCGTCGATGACGGGGTCGAGGCCCTCGAAGGTGTCCTCCAGCACGGGGGCGAGCCGGGAGGTCTCGTCGAGCGCCGGCTCGACGAGCGGGGCGACGGGCCGCAGCGTGCGCAGCGTCGGCGCGGCCTCGCGCGCGGTCGCCTCCACCTCGCCGAGCATCGTCCGCGTCTCGCGCAGGAAGCCCGGGAGCTCATCGACGGTCTCGGTGATCCTGGTGTCGCGCTCGGCCGTCGCGCCGAGCAGCTCGTCGCCCGCGCGGACGAGCTCGCGCAGGCCGGACTCGCGCTCCGAGATCGCCGCGAGCGTCGTCGACGTGTCGCGGATGAGCGAGCGCACCGCGGGCCGCTCCGCGTCGAGGACCTCGAGGACGCGGCGCAGGTCGCGCGTCGCCGGCGCGGCGTTGCCGATCGCGGCGCTGATGTCCTGGCCCCGCTCGTCGAGCGCGACCGAGAGGTCGTCGAGGAAGCCCTTCAGCGACTCCCGCGTCTCGGCGTCGAAGCTGCCGAGCACCTCGTCGAGGCCCTCGGCCTCTCGGATGTTGGCGACCGGGAGCATCCCGCCGTCGGGGACGGGCGCCGTCGAGTCCCTCCCCGGCGAGAGCTCGACGAACGTCTCGCCGAGCAGCGTCTTCGCGCGGACGATCGCGCGCGCGTCCGACGGGAGCGGGACGAACTCCGGGTCGAGCGACACGGTCGCCTCGATGCGGGTCCCGATCGGCTCGATCGCCGTCACCTTGCCGACGTTCACCCCGGCGATCCGCACGTCGGCGTTCGTCACGAGATTCGACGCGTCGCGCCCGAAGGACATCCGCACCTCGTAGCCCTTCGCCTCGAGCGGGACGGTGCCGCCGAAGCTCTTCCACACGAAGAGCGTGAAGCCGAACACCGAGAGCGCGAAGAGGATCGCGATGAGGATCTGCGTGCGGTCTGGTGCTTTCGTGCCCATGGATCAGCAGCTCGGGACGGTGCCGACGAGGCCGGCGAGGATGGGGCCGAGGGACGGGCTCTGGCTGAGGTTCTCGCAGCCGATGACGCCGAGGCCGCGCCACGCGGAGCCGTGGGCGTCCTGGGTCGAGATGAACGACGCCGCGTTGTGGGAGAACCACGCGAGCCAGAAGAGATAGCCCTCCTCGTCGCCCGGCGGGTTGTACCCCGCCTCGTTGACGACGTAGTTGAGGACCTGGAAGGCGGTGGTGAGCTCGGGGGTCACCGCGTCGAGGTCGCGCGTCGCCGGGGCGAGGTCGCGCGCGACGGGCTGCAGCTCCCGGACGAGGGGCCGGATCCCGTCGCGGAGGATCGGGGTCCCCTCGCGGGCGACCGGCCCGGCCGCGTCGAGCGCCGGCTTCGCCGCGCGGACGGCCGGGCGCAGCGCCTCGGCGGCGGGGACGATCTCCTCGGCGAAGCCCTGCGCGCTGTCGAGCGCGCGGTCCGCGGTCGCGAGCGTCCCCGGCAGGCGGCGCAGCGAGGCGCGCAGCGCGCGCTCCTCGGACGCGAGGGCCTCGACGGTCGCGCTCCCGGCCCGGACGACCCGAGCGAGCTCCGCGTCGCGCTTCCCGACCTCGCGCGTGAGGACCGCGAGGTTGCCGACGAGGCGCCGGAGCTGACGCCGCCGGTCGGCGAGCGCGCCGGTCACCTTCGCGACGTCCTCGGTCGTCGGCCCGAGGGCGGCGAAGAGCTCGCGGAGATCCTCGCCGCGGTCGCGTGTCCCCTCGTCGATCCCCCCGACGAGCGCCTGGAAGAACTGGCGGGTGTCGGCGTCGAGGGCGTTGGTGAGCTCGTCGGAGTCGATCGGCGGCGACGTCCGGGCGACGGGGATCGTCCCGCCCTCCTCGAGCTCGGGGGCGTCGGGACCGCCGGGGCGGATCTCCATCTGGAGGTCCTTGAGGGGCGAGTTCGGCACGAGCGTCGCGAAGGCGTCCTCCCAGATCGTCGGCAGCTTGTCGCGCTGGATCCGCAGCTCGACGATCGCGCGGCCGTCGCGCAGCTCGACGCCGCTGATCGAGCCGACGCGGACGCCCGACACGTTCGCGGGCTGGCCGAGCCCCGGCTCGAGACCCGGGACGCGCTCCATCTCGACCTTCACCGTGTACGTGTCCTCGAACGGGAGCTGAAGCCGCTGGTTGACGAGGATGTACGCGGCGCAGACGGCGGCGATCGCGACGAGGACGCCGATCGCGACGAGCCAGCGGCCGTAGCGCTCGAGCTGGCGCTTCAGCATCAGCGACCGCCCTCCTTCGCGAAGCGCGCGAGCGCGCGGCGGAACTGCGCCGCGGTCACCTTCACCGGCGTCGCGCGGCCCTTGCGGAAGCGCGCGACGGTGGGCGCGGCGTCGGCCCGCAGGTCGGTCGGCGCCTGATCGCGGCACGGCGCGTCCGGGCGGAACGCGGGACCGCCGCCGGGGCCGTTCCAGCGCGGCCGGACGCCGGCGATCGGCTCGGAGCCGCCGCCGGTCACGGCGCCGAAGCCCGCGATCTCGCCGAGGTTGACCGTCCCGTCGCCGAAGGTCGCGTTGTAGCGGACCTGGAACCCGTTGGCGTCGAAGTTCTGGGCGGCGGAGTTGAGGCCGACGAGGCCGTGCGCGAGGTCCTGCCACACCGGGCGGCCCGTCGAGAGCGCGCCGTCGTCGACGCTCGCCGTGAGGACGGGCAGAGCGCGGTCGCGGACGCAGTCCGTCACCGGGTCGACGAGCGGGAGGAGCGTGCCGAGCTTCTGCTCGAGGGCGGGCAGCCGGCGCACCGTCGGGTCGAGGAGGTCGACGAGCCGCGGCAGCTCGGCCGTCCGGGTCGCGCGGTCGAGCTGATCGGTGAGGCGCACCGCATCGCGCAGGACGGGCGGCGCGGCACGCAGCGCCGGACGCGCGTCCTCGACGAGCCCCTCCGTCGGGCCGAGGCCCGCGTCGATCGCCCGCAGGGCGGCGGGCGCATCGCGCAGGACGGCGTCGAGGTTGCGGACGCTCGCCCGCACGGACGCCTGCTCGTCGGCGAGCGCGCCGGTCGTCCGCGCCATCCCCGTCACGAGGCGCCCGAGCGCGTCGTCGTTGGCGGCGAGGGCGCTCGTGATCCGCGCGAGGGACCGGACGGTCGTCTCGACGTCGCCGCGGCGCTCGCCCTGCGCCGCCTCGGCGACGATCGCGACGTCGCGCAGCGCCGGGACGAGCGGCTTCGTCGCCCGGCCGAGGTCGCGGGCGCCGCCCTCGTCGAGAGCCGTCCCGACCTCGTCGATGATGCGCGTGAACGACTCCCGCGACGGGCGGGCGAACGCGCCGGTGAGGATCTGGTCGAACTGGACGGGGATCGCCGTCTGCCCGAGCGGGATCGTGCCGCCGTCCGCGATCTCGGGCGCGCTCGGGCTGCCCGGGTCGACCTCGATGTAGAAGCCGCCCTCGAGGAAGAGCCGCGGCCGGATCCGGATCTCCGCATCGGTGTGCAGCGGCCGGCCGGAGTCCTTCAGCTCCATCGTGACGAGCGCGGTGTCGCCGTCGCCCTTCTCGAGCTCGACGACCTTCCCGACGTCGACGCCCGCGATGCGGACCGGCGAGCCGCTGCGCAGCTCGTTCGAGGACTGCACGACCGCGGTGACGCGGTAGCCCTCGAGGAACGGGACGCGCTTCGTGAACGCCCCGTAGACGAACGCGAGGAACGCGACCACGCCGATGAGGCCGAGGATGCCGTTGGGGACGCGGCGGCGCGAGGACGACCTGCGGAGCCTCATCGGCCGGGCACCTCCGTGAGCAGGCCCGCGCTGCGGGCCCGGGAGGTCGCGGCGGCGGGCGGCGCGGTGTCCTCGGTGCGGGCGGGCTGGAGGCCCGCGGGGCTGCCGATCCGGCGGCCCGGCAGGTACGGCTCGTTCCCGGTCTCGCACTCCGTGTCGTCGTTCACCGGGGTGGGGTTCCAGTGGAGGTTCTGCGACGGCGTGCCGCTCTGGAGGATCTGCTCCGCGTCGAGGATGATCGTCGCGAGGAGCGTGCCGCCGTCGGCGTTACCGGTCTCGACGACGCTCGCGAGGTTGCGCAGCCCGATGCCGAACACGTTGCAGGTCCGCTGCGCCGGGAGGAGCTCGTCCAGCGTCCCGTCGAGGATCGACACCGTCGTCGTGAGCAGCTCGAGCGCGCCCGGCGTCGCGTCGTCGCCGGCGACCTCGCCGAGCGCGGCGAGCGTCGCCTCGAGACGCGACGCGAGCCCCGGCGCCTCGCGCAGGACGGGCGTGCCCGTCGCGAAGGCCCGGTCGAGGCGCCGCGCCGCGGTCGGGAGGGCTCGCACTCCGGGCCGCAGGTCCGTCGCGATCTCTGCGGCGTCGGCGAGCACGGGGCGCGCCGTGCGCAGCGCCCGCGTGAGCGCGACGTTCGTCCGCGGGAGCTCCTCGATCGACGCGCCGAGCGCGGGACGCGCCCGGTCGATCGCCTCGAGCGTCGTCGTCCCCGTCTCGAGGACGCGCGAGAGGAGCGGCGTCACCGGGTCGATCGCGCGCGACGTGGCCGCGACGCCGCGGATGAGGCCGTCGAGGTCGGTGGCGGGGTCGGCGAGGACCTCGAGGACGCGCTGGGCCGGGGGGAGCGCGGAGTCGAGCTCGGCGACCGTCTCGTCCAGGTCGGCGCCCCGTCCGGCGAGCGCGTCGCCGAGGTTGATGATCGCGCTGCGGATGCCCTGCGAGGTCTCGTCGTCGAAGACGTTGAACGCCTCCTCGAGCTCGACGATCTCCTGCGCCTGCTCGATGGGGATCGTCGCACCCGGCGGGAGCGGCTCGGCGCTCTCGCCGGGGATGACGTCGAGGTACTTCGCGCCCAGGATCGAGCGCGGCCGGACGCGGACCTCGGTGTCGCGCGGGAGACCCTGCTGGTCCTGCTGGAGGTCGAGGAGCAGGCGGGCGCGCACCGGCTTGCCGTCCTCGGCCGGGAGCGGCTCGATCTCCTTCACGATGCCGATGCGCGCCCCGCCGATCCGGACCTCGGATCCGCCCGGCGTGAGCTTCGCGGCGTCGGGGACCTCCGCGTAGAGCTGGTAGGTCGGGACGAACGGCAGGCCCTTGTTCGCGTTGTACGAGAGCAGGACGCCGATGACCGTGACGATGAGGATGATCGACCCGACGAGGATCGGGTTGCCGAACAGGTCGCCCGGCGTGAATGTCGTCTCTTGCCGGTTCATCCGAGGAGGAAGCCGAGGAGCCCCTCGGCGGAGTCGGGATCGGCGGGGCGGGCGGCGTCGCCGCGGTCGAGGAGCGGCAGACCCGGGAGCTGCGGGAGCTCGATCGGCGGGAGGCCAGGCAGCGTGAGCGGCGCCTCGCCGGGGCTCGACGGCTCGGGGGCGGGCGCGGCGTCACCGGTCGACGGCGCGGGAGCGGAGGGGCGCCGTGCGCCCGTCTTCTCCGCCGGCGCCCTCTTCTCGCTCGCGTCGCGCTGCGCGACGCCGGTCTCGGTGAACGTCGCCTCGCACCCCGGGGTCGGCGTCGTCGCGAACACCGAGCAGCCGTTGATCCCGTCGATGAAGATCGTCGTCGGGAGGATGTGGCTCGTCGAGTCGTAGCGCGCCGTCGACCCGGCGGTGTTGTAGACGAAGCTGAGGAGGTTCTCGGTGACGCCGCTGTCGCGAAGGTCGACGACGAGCTCGCTCAGCTCCCGGCCGGTCGGCAGGGCGGCGCCCGAGAACCCGCGCAGCAGCGCGACGACCGGGGCGGCGGAGCGGGCGACGGGGATCCCGGTCTCGGCGGCGTCGTCGAGCGCACGCAGGGCGGGGCGCGCGGCCTGCGAGAACGGGACGATGCGGCGCAGGAGCGACGTCGTGCGCGGCGCGGCCGCCCGCAGCTCGCGCAGGAGCGGCGTCGTGTCGCTCGAGAAGCGCTCGAACGCGGCGAGGGACGGCTCGGCTTCGTCGAGCGCGGCCGGCAGCGTGCGGACGGCCTGGCGCAGCGCGGTCCGGCGGCGCGCGGTCTCGCTCACGACGCGGCCGGCCGCGTCGACGAAGTCGCCGACGCGCGCGGGGCGCTTCGCGAGCTCGGCGACGACGCGGTCGGTCGCGGCGACGGCGTCCTTCAGCTCCTGCTCGTCGCGGGCGAGGCGCTGCATGACGTCGCGGACGAGCTGCAGCGACGGGTTGGCGCGGCGCAGGATCTCGTTGACGTCCTCGCCGCGGCCCGCGGCGCCGATGCCGAGCGACGCGACGAGCGCGGTGAAGCGCTGGCGCACCGGCATGTCGAAGACGTTGAAGAGATCGGTGATGGCGACGGGGACCGTCGTGTTCTCGACGGGGACGGTCGGGACGCCGTCGACCTGCGCGAGCTCCTCGGCGTCGGGGCTCCCCGGGTCGCACTCGACGAAGCGCTCGGAGATGAGGCCCTCGGGCTTGATCTCGCAGGCGGCGTCGGCGCGGAAGGGCGCGAAGCGCGCGTCCGTCGTCATCTCGATGCGCGCCTTGAAGTCCTCGGTGAGCGTCACGTCGTCGACCGTCCCGGCGCGCGCGCCGGCGATCTTGAGGACCTGGCCGGGGATGATGCCCTTGGCGGTGTCGAAGATCGCGTCGATGCGGTAGTCGCCGGTCGGCTCCCCGTCCTGCGCCCCCGACTCGGCGCTCGTCACCGCGAGCACGACGAGGATCGCCGCGACGGCGACGAGGACGCCGACGGCGGCCGCGCCGAGGCGGTCGGGTCGCGCGAGCGCCCTCACTTGTCGTCCTCCCGGTCGCAGATCGACGGGTCGGGGACGTACGGGTTGCTGCCGTCCGGTGCGGGCTCCGCGGCCGCGCCGGGGCAGCGCGCGTCGAGGCCGGTGCGGAAGCCGCCGGCGGCGTTGAGCGCCGGGAGCTGCGAGAGGAGCCCGACGGACGGGCCGGTCGTCGCGAAGGCGATGCGGGCGAAGTGGCCGTTGGCGTCGTAGGAGCCGGCGGCCCGGCCGCCGAGGCCCTGGAAGAGGCCGAGGACGATGTCCGGCGCGTAGGGCCGCAGGCCCGTGAAGACCGGCAGGCCGTCCCGGACGGCGGTCGCCGTCGAGGTGAGGGCGGGGAGCGCGACGTCGCGCAGCCCGGGGAGCCCGTCGACCGCGTCCTTCGCGGCGGGCAGCAGCCCGTTGAGGCGCGCGAGGACGGGCCGCGTCTGGCGCGAGGTGCCCGGCAGCGCGCGGAGGAGGTCGGCGAGCGGGGCGGCGGCAGGGCGCAGCTCGCGCAGCGCCGGGCGCACCTCGGCGAGGGTGGCGCGGGTCCGGCGCAGGGTCCCGCGGGCCGTGCGCAGCGCCGCGGGCGCGCGGTCGAGGGCGCTCTGGAGCGAGCGTCGCTCGTCGGCGAGCGCCCGGAGGGCGGTCGCGGTGCTGGTGATGCCCGCGCCCACGTCGCCGCGGCGGTCGGCGAGCGCCTTGACGACCGCGGCGCCGGTCGTGACGAGCCGGCCGACCGCGGCGGTGTCGCGCGTGAGCTCCTCGCCGAGCGCGCGCGTCTGCGCGACGGCCGGGTTGAGCAGCTCGAGGGCGCGGTTCGCGCTCGGCGCGGTGCCCTCGAAGACGTCGTCGCCGTCGCGGATGATCTGCTGAAGGCGGTCGCGCGTCGGCTCGTCGAGCGCGTTGAGGAGCATGTCGAGGTCGACGACCGGCCGGGTCTGGGTCGTGTCGAGGACCGCGCCGTCGTCGAGCTCGGGGGCGTCGTCCGGCCCCGGGGTGATGTCGATGAAGCGGTTCGTCACGCCCGAGAGGCCGACGAGCCGGATCCGCGCGACGGTCCCCTCGCGCAGCGGCGCCACGTCCTCGTCGATGCGCATCTCGATCTCGGCCTGGTTGTCGTCGGTGAGGCGGATCTCCTCGACCTGGCCGACGGCCTGCCCCGCGATCTGGACGCGTGCGCCGTTCACGACCTGTCCCGCATCGATGAACCGCGCGTTGATGCGGTAGTCGCCGCCGCCCCCGAGGACGACGACCACGAGCGTGACGAGCGCGACGATCGTCGCGGCCGTGATGCCGATGCGGACGTTCGAGCGGCGGAGCACGGGCTACCCGCCGATCGGGGCTCGCGGGTTGCCGCCCCAGAAGATCTGGGTCCCCAGCATCCCGATGATGTGGATGCCGAAGATGTTCATGACCATCGACTTCGCCGTCGCGCGGCCGACGCCGACCGGTCCCCCGGACGCGTTGTAGCCGTAGTAGACGCCGACGAGGACGACGAAGGTCGCCATCAGCATCCCCTTGATCGACGAGTAGAGGAGGTCGATCGGGTTCTGGAACTGCCAGAAGATCTGGAAGTAGCCGCCGGCCGACACCTCGCCGATCTGCTGCACGACGGCGATGTAGGAGCCGAGGAACCCCGCCGCGACGGCGATGATGTACACGAAGGGCAGGACCATCCACATGCCCAGGAGCCGCGTCGCGCAGAGGTAGAGCATGGAGTTGAACCCCATGACCTCGAGCGCGTCGATCTCGTCGGAGATCCGCATCGAGCCGAGCTCGGCGACCATGCCCGTCCCGACCTTCGCGGCCATCATGTACCCGAACGCGTAGGGCGTCACCTCGCGGAGGTCGCAGAGCGCCGTGAACGCGCCGACCGTCGAGGGCGAGCCGACCGCGCGCGAGCCGTACGCGCCCTCGATGCCGCACTGGAGGCCGAGGATGAAGACGAGGCCGAGGACGATGAGCACCGAACCGACGACGAGGATGCCCGCCTGGCGCAGCGCCTCGCCGAAGAAGCGCATGACCCGCAGCGAGTAGACGTCGCCCATGACGCGGCCGCAGAAGCGCAGCCACGCGCCGAACGGCTCGAACACGCGGTCCTGGATGGCGCGCAGCGAGCTCATCGGACGGCCGACAGCTCCGGGTAGGTGGCGAGGAGCGTCTGCGTGAAGACGTAGTTGAACGCGCCGATGCCGAGGAACGCGATGACGACGGCCTGGTTGACGGCGCGACCGACGCCCTCGGGGCCGCCCTTCGCGGTGAGGCCCTTGTAGCAGCAGACGATGGCGATGATGGCGCCGAACATCGTCGTCTTCAGGAGCGAGCCCCACAGCTCCGTCGTCGTCGCGTTCGTGAAGTAGGTCGCGAAGAACGGGCCGAGCGGCGCGTCGTTCGTCACGGTGACGAGGACGCCGCCGAACGTCCCGAAGATGAGGGCGTAGACGTTGAACATGCCCGTCGCGAGCATGAGCGCGAGGAAGCGCGGGACGACGAGGTTCTTGATCGGGTCGACGCCGAGCACCTGCAGCGCGTCGAGCTCCTCGCGGATCTTGCGGGCGCCGAGGTCGGCGCACATCGCGGTCCCGGCGACGCCGGCCATGACGATCGCGCACACGAGCGGCGCGAACTCGCGGACGACCGCGAGGACGAAGAGGCCGCCGAGGCGGTCGAGAGCGCCGAAGAGGTTGAGGAAGTTCGCCGCCTGGATGCCGGACGGCCCGTACGTGAAGGCGATCGAGGCGACGATCATCGGGAACCAGCAGAGCCGCAGCGCGAAGAGGAACTGCGCGACGAACTCGCCGCCGTAGGGGTAGGGCGGGCGGATCGCCGAGACGATCGTCTTGCCCGTGAGGATGCCCATCGAGCCGATCGTCTCGATGAACTCCCGCATCGGGAGGAACAGCCGATCGGCGGTCCCCCTCACCACTGGTGATCGTCTCCCACGTGTCTCTCTCCCCATGCCCCGCCGCGCTCCCGGCGCCGCGAAGCGAGGTGACAGTAGTGCACATAGGACTGGCCGGGCAACCAGGAATCGCTGGACGCGGTGTCGAGAGCGGGTCCACGACCGCCGGCCGACCGCCGCCTCCGCCGGCCCGCGAAGATGGGGACCGTGCACCGCTCGCCTCCTCGCGCCGTCGCCCTCGTGCGCGAGCCGCTCGACCTCGCGCTCGAGCCGTGGCGGGCCGCGCTCGCCCTCCGCGGCGAGCCGGGCGCCTTCGCTCTCCTCGGCGACTGGGCGGGCGGATCGAGGGCGGTCCTCGGCCTGCGGCCCGTCGCGGCGCGCACGGTGCCCGACGACCCCGCCGAGGCCTTCGCGACGCTCGCCGACGTGCCGCGGGTCGACGGCGAGCCGCCGCGCGACGCTAT
>NZ_JBLKKY010000058.1:0-28088 GCF_059438195.1 Paraconexibacter sp. | reverse complement strand
GGACGAGGCGGGAGGACCGCCACCTACAAAGTTCTACGAGCTACGGGACAACCTCGCTCCATGGGCGGCTACGGTCTGTACTACCGCTCTCCGCTGGTCGAACTGGACGTGGTCATCCCCGCCGGCGCGGCGCTCGGAGACCAGACGACACGCATCGACGTCCTGCGCCCTGGCTCCGAGCGCGCGCAGGCGCTCGCCGACACCTTCCGCGAAGCGATCGCGGGCACGACGTATGTCGCGAAGGGCCACATGAACGGTGTCGACCCTATTCCGCTCGGCGTGATCCGCGAGCTCTCAGAAGCCGCCTGCCTTTGCCGCCTGGATCAGCGCCCTGCAGAGCAGCAGGCCATCCGTGAGGCCTACTTTGAGCTCGGCCGCCAGGAGCGTGCCGATCCGGTGGAGCAACGGCGCCGCGCGTTCGCGCTGTTCCTCGATCAGATCGACCGGCATCCCGATGTCGCCCGGGACGACAGCAGCTTCCGGCGCGGAACGATCGACGCCCTCCACGAGGCCACCGCGGCTCCGAGACCTCAGGCGGAGTCCTACGCCTCATGGGGCGCACTCGCGATGAAGGAGTGCGTTCAGGACGCGATCTGTTCCTTGTGGACGGAGTTCTGCCGTCGCGGGCTGGACTACCAAGAACACGACGGGATGACGCGCAGCGAGCTTCGCTCGTTCATCCATGATCGCCTAGCCGGTGCCGGTGTCTTCGAGCTTGCCGGCAGCGCCGTCGGCTGGCGACCTGACCAGCCGCTGGCTGAGCTGCGCGACAGCGTACTCGCCGCCGCCGCTGACTTGCACTGGGAAGATGTGCGGACCTGGACGGAGGAGCAGAACACCGCGATCTCGGGTCTGGCGGCGTTGCTGTGGTTTGAGGCGCACACGCCGCAGCCGGACAGCATGCTCGGGCCGTGGGAGTGGGTCGCGCGTCAGGACTCCGATCACCAGTTGGGCTTCCTGCGGGCGATCGCCGCGGTGCGTGGCGAAGCCTCCATCGAGCCGACGGTCGGCGAGACGCTGGAGTGGGCGTTGCGGACGTTCGTACTCGGCCCGCACGAGGTCATCGCATACTCCAAGCTGCCCGAGTCGACCTTCCGCTTCAGTTGGGAGGAAGGGCGGCTGCGTTTCTATCCCACCGGACATGACCGCTTCTTGCCTTCGGGAGCCCGTCGCAACGCGCTCTCATCTTTGTCCGAGGACATGGGCCTGTGGACGCGCGTGGGCGACGACGAGATCCCACAGCTGACCGCTGACGGCCGGACGTTCATCGCGAGGGTCTTCGGGTGAAGGTCGCCGCACAGTTCCGGCCTGGCACGCGCGCCTTCTGGGGCACGACGTACGCCCTCGAACTGACCCTGTTCGACCAGTACCTGCTGCGCCAGCTCGGCGGCCCGCCGCTCAACGCCGTTGTGCTGGCCGACCACTGGAAGCTCAGCCAGATGTGGGACCGCCTGGATCCCGACCAGCACTACCTCGCCCGCCAGGCCAACCGCGTCTACCTGCTTCGCGGAGTGCAGCTGCCAGGCGGCGGAGCGTTCCACCCCAAGACCTTCCTGTTCGCGCGCCGCGACGAAGCCACGCTCGTCGTCGGCTCGGGCAACCTGACCCGTAGCGGCCTGGACGCCGGCAAGGAGGTCTTCACGTCGTTCACCACCGCGACGGACGAGGGCCTGGCCACGCTGCGTGCCTGGAGCCGCTGGGTCGGCCGCCTGGTTGAAGCCGCCGGCGACGAGCAGCTCAGCCGGCGCTTCGCAGCCCTGCGCGAGCAATGCCCGTGGATGACCGGCCAAGTCGGCCCTACGCCGTTCGCAGTCAACGACGAGCGCCCGCTCCTCGACCAGTTTGTCGAGCAGCTACCCGGCCCGGTCGATGAGCTGCATGTCACGGCGCCGTACTACGACCGCGACGCGCTGGCGCTGACCGAGGCACTGCGTCGCACGCAGCCCAAGCGGCTCCACCTGTACTTCGGTCTGGCGACCAGTGTGCACGGGCCATCGTTGGCGGCGGTGCTGGATGCCGTGGACTGCAAGGTGGAGCTGCGCCGTTTCGAGCCGCCGACGTTCGTGCACGCCAAGCTCGTCGGCGCCGTGTGCGACGGTCGGGGACTGCTGCTGTGCGGCTCGCCGAATCTTTCCCGCGCGGCGCTCACGCTCACCCACTCAGGCGCCGACCACGGCAACTCCGAAGTCGCGCTGATCCGTCACGGCAGTGCCGACCAGGTCCGCGCCCCGTTCCTCACCTCCGGCCTGGAGCTCATCGATGTCCCGAACGGTCAGCTTCATGAGCTGAGGTTCGAGTCCGACGATCCAGCCGAAGGACGCCCGGCCTTCTCGCTCCGTCGTGCGACGTGGCGCAAGGACGGCCACATTGCCATTGTCGCCGAGCCCGCGCCGGATGCCGACCAGCAGCTCGCATGGGCCGGTGGCGCAACTGCCCTCACCGGACAGGTCACCGGCATGGCCCTAGCCGAGCTCGAAGAGCCGCCGCTGCTGGCCTGGCTGACGGACGCCAATGGCGAGGCGATCTCCAACGCGGTGGCTATCGACGACCCCAACGCGCTGGAACGCAGCCTGGCCAGCCGCGATGCGTCGCGCGATCGCCCCAGCGATCTGCATGAGCAGGACGCCGAGACGCCGCTTGGGCGGCTGATGAGCTGGCTGCATCGGCAGTGCATCTTCGACATCGACGACACGCCTGCCGCTCGGCGTGCGCAGAGCGCGCAGGACGAGGCGCCCCGGGAGGACAGCACTGACTTCTGGGACCGGCTGATCTCCGAGGAACTCAACTACGATCCGCGGACCGAGAACTACCGGGGAATGGGCCCGACCGTCATGCCCATCGGGCACGACCTGTTCCGCGAGCTGGAGATCATGCTCGCCAAGGCGCCCCTGGAACACCCGGTTCTGCGACTCATCAGCGGTGGCCCTACCGCCGACCCGACCGACGACGACGAGCGCACGGGCGTCGCGTGGACCCTGGAGGCCCGGCAGCGTGTGCGCGTCACCAACGTCCTCAGCCGCTGGTGCCGAGCGGTGAGTGACCCACGTCACGCGTTGCTACGCTCCGATGCGCCGGCGGCCAACTACCAGGCGCTCGTCAGCGTCCTGGTCACCGCCTGGGCCGAGGACGCATTGGACGACCAACGGCTCGTGCGTTTGTCTGGCGAGTTGTTCGGGGCGTTCCTCGGCGACGGCAAGTCGCCTGGATTCCTGGGTCGCGCCGACGAGCAGCTACGAGCAGCCGTCGTGCACGACCTCGACGATGCTGCACGCGAGTGGGCTGGCGGGCTGGCGTACCTTGCGCTGCGTCCGCAGACGCCTTGGGCGGAGATCGTCTACGACTGGCAGCCCTACCTGCGCCGGGGCATGATCGACACCGACGTCATAACCGTCGGCGAACGCACGGTGCAGTTCGTTGACCGGGTTGTCGGCGAGCATCACTCCCAGCGCGAGATCGAGGATCTGCTTCTCTCGCGCGTCGAGTACCTCGACGAGAAGAAGTGGTGTGAAGGGCTGGCCGAGGAACTCGAGCTCGAGCACGTCGCGCTGCACAGCAGCAGCAACGAGTTCGTCCCCGTCCGCATCCGCATCGACGGCGTGTCCGAGCCGCTCACCGACTCCCGGGTCGTCGAGGCGGCCGTCAACGCGATGCGCTTCCGCAGTCTCGACGCCATCGGCATCGAGGTCGGTGACGTCGTCGCGGTTCTGCGCCCGGGCAAGCCTCCCGCGGCACGGCTAGGAACAGGCCCAACGGCGCGGACAATCAAGTCGCAAGTTGTCATCACGCGCGAGCGCCTCGATGCGGTTGAGCGCCAGGGCGGCGCGCTGAGCGAGCTACTCGGACTCGCATCGGCGGCAACCGCTTGAGCGGTTGCGCTGCGGTGCGCGCAGCCCGCCGCTCGTCGGCGTGTGTCGAAGGTCTGGGAGACACGCCCGTCCCGGATCGCCTCGCGAGGGTCCGGTTGACCGCCAACTGGCCGACGGGCGTCCGATCTCAGAATCGAAATTGGTACCCATTTGGTACCCGCAGCGCCCCTCGCGCCGCCCTCCAGAACGACGAAAGGCCCGGATCTCAGGGCCCTTCGGAAGTAGCGGGGGCAGGATTCGAACCTGCGACCTTCGGGTTATGAGCCCGACGAGCTACCAGACTGCTCCACCCCGCGGCGGGCCACAGAGTGTAGCAAGGGCCACCGGGGGCCGTCGAGTCCTCAGACGGGGTCCCCGAGGCCGACGAGCCGCTCGCTGAGGGCCCACAGAGCCTCGGCGCGGTAGCGGTCGGTGATGTAGGGCTTGACCCCGCCGTACTCGGTCGGGTCGCCGAGGCGGCCGGGCGCGCAGTCGGCGAGGTAGATGCCGTTCTCGCCGGCGATCTCGGGGGCGGTCGCCGCGTAGAGCTGCGTCGCGGCGCCCTGCGGGACGGTCTTCATGCGGTCCTGCATGCGCTCGGACATCGCGGCGATCGTCTCCTCGGGCATGTGGCGCATGAGCTCGGTGCGGATGACGCCCGGATGGAGCGAGTAGCTGCGGGCGTCGTCACCGAGACGGTCGGCGAGGGCGAGCGCGAAGAGGGCGTTGGCGGACTTCGAGCGCCCGTAGGCGACCCACGGGTCGTAGTCGGTGCGCTCGAAGCCCGGGTCGTCGAGGTCGACGTCGCTGATGCCGTGCGCGGCGGAGGAGGTCGTGACGACGCGGGGCGCGTCGGCGCGCGCGAGCGTCGGGAGCAGGAGCACCGTGAGGAGGAAGTGGCCGAGGTGGTTGGTGCCGAACTGCGTCTCGAAGCCGTCCTCGGTGCGGCCCTGCGGGCAGGCCATGACCCCGGCGTTGTTGAGGAGCATGTCGATCGCCGCCCCCTCGTTCAGGCGCTCGGCGCACCGGCGCACGCTCGCGAGCGAGGCGAGGTCGAGCTCACCGGTCCGCAGGTCGGCACCGGGGACCGCCTCGCGGACGCGGGCGGCGGCCGCCTCGATCCGGGACGGGTCGCGGCCGAGCATCGTCACCGTCGCCCCGTGGGCGGCGAGCGCGCGGACGCTCTCCTCGCCGAGACCGGCGCTCGCGCCGGTGACGACCGCGTGGCGGCCGGTGAGGTCGACGCCCTCGAGGACGTCGTCGGAGGTGGAGGTGGGACCGAAGTCGCGGGCGGGCATGCGCACGAGCCTATGGCACGCGTGTGCGAGCCTAGGAGGATGCTCCTCGAAGTCTGGTCCGACGTCGCCTGCCCCTTCTGCTACATCGGCAAGCGGCACCTCGAGTCGGCGCTCGCGACGTTCCCGCACGCGGAGGAGGTCGACCTGCGGTGGCGGAGCTTCCAGCTCGCCCCTGACGCCCCCCGCGACATCGAGGGCTCACAGGCCGAGCACCTCGCGAGCAAGTACGGCAAGACGCTCGACGAGGCCCGTGCGATGCAGGCCTCGATCGTGCGGATGGCCGCCGACGCGGGTCTCGAGATGGACGTCGACGCGATCCGGATGACGAACACCTTCGACGCCCACCGCCTCCTCCAGCACGCCGGGACGGTCGGCCGGCAGGACGCGATGAAGGAGCGGCTGCTGCGCGCGTACTTCATCGAGGGGGAGCACGTCGGCGACCACGCGACGCTCACGCGCCTCGCGACCGAGGCGGGGCTCGACGCCGCCGAGGTCGAGACGGTCCTCGGCGGGGACGCGCACGCCGACGACGTCCGCCAGGACATCGAGACCGCGATGCGCTTCGGCCTCCAGGGCGTCCCGGCCTTCGTCCTCGAGCGCCGGTTCGGGCTCACCGGCGCCCAGCCGCCCGAGGTCATCCTCCAGGGCCTCGAGAAGGCGTGGGCGCTGCACACCGGCGCCGGGGCGCCCGCGGAGGGGTAGCGACTCCGCCGTTTTTCACCTTGTCGGTCAGATCTGACCGACAAGGTGCAATGGGCGCGCATCGCGGCGACCCGGAGTGCCGGGCTCGGCCCGCGGGGGCGGCGCGACGGGGGAGTTTTCTCACGCCGCGTTCGCACGTCCGTCCGCGGTGACTGGCGCAAACCACCCACCCGGCCGATAGACCATGGGGAAGGCCCTTGCTTCCCCGCCTCCCGGTCACAATCGCCCTCCCTGTCGCGCTCGCCGCGCTCATGGTCTCCGCTCCGTCCGCCTTCGGTGAGGCCGACGACGCGGTGCCCACCGCGCCCGTCCGCCTGCCCGTCCTCGACGCGGTCGCGTCGCTCACCGAGCAGGCCAGCGACGAGATCGCCGACGGCGCCGAAGAGGTCGACAAGCGCTTCCGGCGCCACGAGCTGAAGGTCATCAAGAAGTCCCGGACGCCGGAGGCGTCGGTGCGCCGCTCCTGGCTGCACCGCAAGATCGACGAGCCGACCGCCGACCGCCATCGCGCCACGCTCAAGGCGGCGCGCAAGGCGGCGGGCTCCCTCGGCGGTGCGCGCGGACGCGCGATGCGCAACGCGCTGAGCGACGTCGAGCGCCTCGCCGCCGCCGGCCTGCTCACGAGCGACCGCCTCCACCCCGTCCTCGAGACGCTGCGCCGCAACACCGACTGGTGGACCCGTCGCGGGGCGCCCGTCGGCAAGGACGTCACCCGGAACACCGACCCGATGACCCTGCGCCACATCTCGGGCCACGGCCTCGTCCTCCATCAGCTCGCCTCCTGGGGCCGCGTCAACTCGCTCGCCCGCAACTGCCTCGACCCGCAGCAGCCGTGCGACGAGGACCGCGTGCGCTCCGCCGTCGACCGGCTCGTCTCCTTCGGCGTCGTTCGCGACGGCGTGCTGCGCTTCGAGTCGACGTTCTCTTTCGGCGGAGCGGCGGCCCCCTGGGTCAGCGGGATGACGCAGGGCACGGCGATCCAGGCGCTCACCCGGGCGGCGCAGATCCTCGACGACCCCTCGTACCTCGAGACGGCGCGCCAGGCGCTCGAGGCCTTCTCCCACCGCCCGCCGCTCGGCGTGTCGATCCCCGTCGGCGAGAGCGGCGGACGGCACTTCGTCATGTACTCGACGAAGCCGGGGCTGCGCGTCCTCAACGGGCACCTCCGCGCGATCCGCGGCCTGCGCGACCTCGCGCTGCGCGGCGACTCCGGCAAGGCGCTCGCGCTCTACCGCCGCGGGGAGAAGGGCGCGCGCAACATCCTGAAGGCGACGGACACGGGGGCCTGGTCGCTCTACTCGCGCGGCGGCGCGGAGTCCTCGGTCCACTACCACGACCTCACGACCGACTTCCTCGCCGACCTCTGCAAGGACGACGCGGGCAAGCGCTACTGCGCGGCCCGCAAGCGCTTCCGGCGCTACATGTGGGAGAAGACGCGGATCGGCCTCCACGTCTCCCACCGGCCGCGCGCCCGGAGCCGGGCCGGCATCAAGGTGTGGGTCTCCAAGGGGAGCGACGTCCGCATCACCGTGAAGACGGCCTCCGGCAAGACCGTGTTCTCCCGCCGCGGCCGCCTCGGACGGGGCAGCCACCGCTTCGGCTTCGTGCCCCGCCGCCACGGCAGGCACGACGTGCGGGTCACCGCGGTCGGGCCGGGCGGCGCCAAGCCCGGCGTCGAGACGGGCACGATCCTCGTCCTGCGCTCGCAGGCGGAGGTGGACGCGGCGAAGCGCGAGAAGAAGAAGGCCGAGAAGCGCAAGGCCGAGAAGCGCAAGGCCGAGAAGCGCGAGAAGGCCGCCAAGGAGAAGAAGTCGGCGAAGAAGAAGGACGCGACCTCCGGCGCGTCCCCGAAGGACTGAGCAGGCCGGCGCCGCGCGCGCCGCCTGAACGGCCCGTTGCAACCGGCAGGGTCGGAGGTCGCCGCCCCGTACCTTGGTGGGTGGTGATCCGCGAACCCACTCGGCCGACCCGGTCCCACCGGCCCGCCCGGCCCCCTCAGCCGCCCCGACGCCCCACCCCGCCGCCCGAGCCGCGCCACCCCGCGCTCGCCATGGCGGTCGGGTTCCTCGTCGTCCTCGTCCTCCCGCTGCTCGTCGCCGTCGGCGTGCGCGCCGCCCACAGCGACGAGGCGCTGCCGGGGACGACGGTCGCGGGGATCGACGTCGGCGGTCTCGACGCCGCGGAGATCCGCGCCCGCCTCGCCCCCGTCCTCGAGCGCGAGCGCGTCCTCGTGCTCGTCGGCCCGGACGAGGAGATCCAGACGACGGCCGCCGCCGCGGGCTACACGCCGGACCTCGACGAGACCGTCCGCCGCGTGCTCGACGCCGGGCGCGACGGCGCCCTCGCCGGCCTTCCCGCCACGCTCACCGGCCTGGTGTCGGACCGCGATGTCCGACCCGCGATCCGCGTCGACGGCGCCGCCGTCGCCCGCGAGGTGAGCCGCGTCGCCGAGGAGGTCGACCGGCCGCCGTTCGCCGGTGAGCTGACGGTCGACCCGGAGAGCCTCGCCGTCGACCTCGTCCCGCCGCGGACCGGACGCACGGTCGACCGCGCCACGCTCGCGAGCCGGCTGCGCGCCGCCGTCGCCGGGACGACGACCGAGCGCATCTCCGTCCCGGTGGACACCCGCCGCGTCGTCCCCCGCGAGAAGGCGGAGTCCGTCCGGCGCGCCGCGGAGGAGTACCTCGAGACGCCGCTGCGCCTCACCGGCGCCGGCGACCCCCTCGTCGTCGAGCCGCAGGAGCTCGCTCGCGTCGTCGCGCTCGAGTCCCTCGACGAGCGCACGGACGCGCGCCTCGGGGCCTACGACCAGCGCCTCGGCGAGCTCGCCGAGACCCTCGGCAAGCGCCGCGACCGGCCGGCGCGCACCGCCGACATCAGCGCTCCGCGCCTCCCGGGCACTCTCCTCGAGGACAAGGGCGCGGTGTCCTGGCGGCCGCGGGAGGCCGACGTCACCGTGACCGGCGACGGACGCCCCGGCCGCCGCGTCGACCGCGCCGGCCTCGCGACGGCGATCGAGGAGGCGATCCGCGCGGGCGAGCACACCGCGGAGATGCCGACCGAGCGCGTCGATCCCGACGTCTCACGCGAGGCCGCCGAGTCGGTCACCGACCTCATCGGCACCTTCACGACCCGCTACGCCCCCGGCCAGCCGCGCGTGACGAACATCCGGACCGCCGCGAAGGCGATCGACGGGACCGTCGTGCCCCCCGGCGGCACCTTCTCCCTCAACGGGACGACCGGCGAGCGGACGAAGGCCAAGGGCTACGTCCCGGCGCCGTTCATCGCCGACAACCAGATCGTCGACTCGGTCGGCGGCGGCGTCTCGCAGCTCTCGACGACGATGTACAACGCGGCGTACTTCGCGGGCCTGCAGATCGACGCGTTCCGCGCGCACAGCCTCTTCATCGATCGCTATCCCGCGGGCCGCGAGGCGACCCTCAACTTCCCCGACATCGACATGCGGTGGACGAACGACACCGACGCGCCGATCCTCGTCCGCGCGGCGACCGACGACACCTCGGTCACGATCTCGCTCTACGGCGACAACGGCGAGCGCCGGGTGCGCGCCGTCCCGGGCGACCGCGAGCCCGTCACCGACGGGAACTTCTCGATCACCGTGACGCGCGTCCTCGAGTACGCCGACGGCAGGACCGTGCGCCAGCCGACGACGACGCGCTACGACAACGAGCGCGAGGTCGAGGAGCCGGCCGACGAGTGAACCCGCCGCCGCCCGGGCGGGCGGCGGCGATGAGCGGCCCTACGCGGCGGCGATGTGGACGACCGACGCGCCGCGGTCGGCACGCGTGTCCGCATCCGTCGCGAGCGTGAAGCGACCGACGAGCTCCTCGAGGACCTGCGCGCGGTTCGCGAGCTCGGAGGCGCTCGCGGCGATCTCCTGGGCCGAGGCGCTCGTCTGCTGGGTCGACGCGGAGACCTGCTCGGCGCTCGCCGAGGACTCCTCGGCGACGCTCGCGACGTCCTCCATGTCGGCCTGCATGCGGCCCGAGGACTCGGCGATCTGCCGGATCGCCTCCGAGATCTGCTGGACGCGATCGCTCATGTCGTCGACCGACGAGCCGATCCGGAGGAAGCTCTCGCGTGCCTGCTCCACCGTCGAGGCCCCCGACTCCGTCGCGTCGGCGCCGCTCTTGACGACGTCCATCGCCCGCTGCGTCTCCCCCTGGATCTCCCCGACGAGACCGCCGATCGACGCGGCCGCCTGCTGGGACTCCTCGGCGAGCTTGCGGACCTCCTCGGCGACGACCGCGAAGCCGCGTCCCTGATCACCGGCGCGCGCCGCCTCGATCGCCGCGTTGAGCGCGAGGAGGTTCGTCTGCTCGGCGATCTTCGTGATCGTGTCGACGATCCCGCCGATCTGGTTGCTCTTCGTGGCGAGGTCGCCCATGACGCCTGTGACGGCGGTCGACGCGTCGCGGACGGCGACCATCGCCTCGGTCGCCTGCGTGACGGCCTCTGCGCCCTCGTGGGCGACGTCGCGGGCCTGCTGGGCGGCGGCGGTCGCCTCGTCGGCGCTCGCCGCGCTCGACTGGGTCGCGGTGACGACCTCCTCGGTCATCCCCTGAGCGCCGGCGATGCTGCGCACCTGGCGCTCGGCGCCGTGCGCGACCTCGCCGATCGCCTGGGCGATCTCGCCGATCGCGCGGCCGGTCTCGTCGCTCGTGCGCGCCATCCGCTGCGAGGCGTCGCCGAGCTCGGTCGCCATCTCGGTGAGCTCGCCGACGAGCTCGCCGAGCTTCGCGGTCATCTCCAGGAACGCGCGGCCGAGGACGTCGGCCTCGCCCTTGGTCGTCACGTCGACGGAGAGGTCGCCGCCGGCGACCCGCTCGACGAGCGCCGCGAACTCCGACAGGTTGCCGCGGAGCTCGTTGTAGGCGTTCACCGACGTCTGGGCCTTGCCGAGCATCGCGTTGAAGATCTCGGCGAGCGCCCCGACCGCCTCGCCGTCGCGGGCGGAGAGCGGGGTGGTCACCGGCACGACCTCGATGGAGACGTCGCCGCGCTCGCTCATCGCGACGATGCCCTTCTGGAGGTTCGTCAGGCAGTGCTGCTCGAGGCTCGTGAGCCGACCGACGAGGTCCTCGAGGCACGAGTGGTCGCCGAGCGCGCGACGGAGGTCCTCGCGGGTCGAGTTGTAGGCCTCGAGCGAGGTCTGGGCCTTCGCGAGCATGGAGTTGAAGATCTCGGCGAGCTCGCCGACCGAGCGGCCGTCGGCGGCGGTGAGCGGCGTCGTCACCGGCGTCACCTCGATCGTGAGGTCCCCGTCCTCCATCGCGGCGAGCCCGCCCTGGAGGTTCGTGAGGCAGTTCCCGTCGAGGGAGCGCAGCCGGCCGCGGAGGTCGTCGAGGCAGGACTCGTCGCCGAGCGCCGCCCGGAGGTCCTCCCGCGTCGCGTTGTAGCTCTCCAGCGCGGACTGCGCGCGGCCGAGCATCGTGTTGAAGATGTCGACGAGCGCCTGCACCTCGGGGTTCCGGGACTCCGCGGTGATCGGGGTCGTCACCGGGGTCGCGTCGACCGTGAGATCGCCGCCGCGCATCGCGGTGAGCCCGCGCTCCAGGCCCGTGAGGCAGTTCGCGTCGAGGCTCTCGAGGCGCTCGCGCAGCTCCGCGACGACGGGATCTCCGAGGCCGCTCTTCCTCTTCCAGAACATGGTGTGTGTCGTCCTTGTCTCGGCTGGTCGTTGGACGGCCCGGGCCCCCCGGACGTACAGGTGCTCGGACCGTTACTCGGCCGCACCGCACCTCGCTTGAGGACCGCGCCGCCCCGCGTGCGAGGATCGACGCGTGGCCACCGTCGCCGTCACGCGCCGACTCCCGGGTTCGGCCCTCGAGCGCCTCGCGGCCGTCCACGACGTGACGGTGTGGCCCGGCGAGGGCCCGCCGAGCCCCGGCGAGCTGCGGACGCTGGCGGCGGGCGCCGACGGCCTCCTCGCCCTCCTCACCGACCGCGTCGACGCCGACCTCCTCGAGGCGGCGCCCCACCTCCGCGCGGTCGCGAACTACGCCGTCGGCCACGACAACATCGACCTCGCCGCCGCGCGCGCACGGGGCCTCGCCGTCGGCAACACGCCGGACGTCCTCACCGACGCGACGGCCGACCTCACGCTCGCCCTCCTCCTCGCCGTCGCGCGTCACCTGCCCGCGGCGTCGGCAGCCGTCCGCGACGGGCGCTGGACGACGTGGGAGCCCGGCGGCTGGCTCGGCCTCGAGCTGCGGGACGCGACGGCGGTCGTCGTCGGCGGCGGCCGCATCGGGCGTGCCGTCGCCGCGCGCCTCGAGGCCTTCGGGAGCGAGGTGCGCGTCCTCGGTCGCGACGACGACCTCCTCGCGGCCCTCCCCCATGCCGACGTCCTCACCCTGCACTGCCCTCTCACCGACGAGACGCGCGGCATCGTCGACGCCGAGGCGCTCGAGGCGCTGCGTCCGGGCGCGATCCTCGTGAACACCGCTCGCGGCGGGCTCGTCGATCAGGCGGCCCTGCGGGCTGCGCTGCGCTCCGGCCACCTCGCCGGGGCCGGTCTCGACGTCACCGACCCCGAGCCGCTCCCGGCCGGCGACCCCCTGCTCGACGCCCCGAACCTCCTCGTCCTCCCGCACATGGGCTCCGCGACGCGCCACGCCCGCGAGCGAATGGCCGATCTCGCCGTCGACAACCTCCTCGCCGCGCTCGACGGCCGCCCGATGCCGCACCCCGTCGACCTGGGATAGCGTCCGCGGCCATGCGCGTCGCCGTCGTCGACATCGGGACGAACTCGACCCGCCTGCTCATCGCCGACGTCGGCGAGGACGGGGCGGTGACCGAGCTCGAGCGCATCTCGACGGTCACGCGCCTCGGCGCCGGCCTCGAGCAGACCGGCGAGCTGTCCGCCGACGCGATGGAGCGCGTCTTCACGGTCCTCCGCGGGTTCCGCGAGCGCGCCGACGCCCTCGACGTGACCCGCACCACCGGCGTCCTCACGAGCGCCGTCCGCGACGCGGGCAACGGCGCGGAGCTCACGCGCCGCGTCCGGGAGGACCACGGGTTCGACGCGCGGACCATCGACGGGACGGAGGAGGCGCAGCTCACCTACCTCGGCGCGACGAGCGACCGGTCGCCGGAGCTTCCCCACCCGGTCGTCGTCATCGACGTCGGGGGAGGGTCGACGGAGCTCATCGTCGGCGACCCCGACGGGGTGCGCTTCTACGTCTCGACCCAGGCGGGCGTCGTGCGTCAGGGGGAGCGGCACATCCGCCACGACCCGCCCGAGCACGACGAGCTCGTCGCCGTCGCCGAGGACGTCCGCGAGATCTTCGCGGCGGGCGTCCCGCCGAACGTCCGTGAGGAGGTCCGCGCGGGCATCGCGGTGGCGGGCACGGCGACGTCGCTCGCCGCGATCGCGCAGGAACTCGAGCCCTACGACCCCGAGCGGGTCCACGGCTACCGCCTCACGCTCGGGACGTGCGAGCTCATCCTCGCCCGCCTCGCGACGATGAGCGAGGACGAGCGCCGCGAGGTCGCGGGCCTCCATCCCGACCGGGCGCTGACGATCGTCCCGGGGGTCGTGCTCCTCGTCGAGGCGATGCGCCTCTTCGATCTCGACGAGGTCGAGGTCTCCGAGCACGACATCCTCCGCGGCGCCGCCCTGCGCGCGAGCGGCTTCTGAGCGCTGCGAGCCCCATCCACGCTGACGAAACTCACCGCAGGCGTGAGTTTCGTCAGCGGGGATGGCGATTCGGGCGGTCGGCGGACCCCCTTCGACCGACTCATCACTTCGCGCTGCCGAACTGGACACTTGTCTGATTGTGCGATCGGGGTCCGCCCCCGATACTGCACGTGTCGGATCGGACGGGTACAGCCTTCAAGGCGACGCTCGAAGGGTCCGACCCCCATAGGTCCGGGCGTAGCCGCATCGAATCGGCGCCTCCCGCCGCCCGGACCACCCCATCAGGCCCCCGATGGCACGTACCCCTGCCCGTCCCGACGGGGCCACTTTGAGGAAGCCGTCCTTCGTGGCGGCTTCCTCTCTTTCTGCGGTCGCCCGCTCGCGGCGGCGCCCGCCCCTCAGGCGAGGTTCGAGCGCCGCGGGTAGGCGATCTGCGGGTCCGTGAGGACGTTGACGAGCGCGGGCTTCCCGGCGCTGAAGGACCGCTCCAGAGCGGGCTTCATCTCCTCGGGCGTGCGGACGATCTCGCCGTGCCCGCCGAGCGCCTCGACGACGGTGTCGTAGCGCCGCTCCGGCGCGAGGTCGGCGGCGACCGAGTAGCCGTAGAGGAACTCCATCGGGTGCTTCTCGAGCGCCCAGATGCCGTTGTTGCCGATGACGCCGACGACGTCGATGCCGAGGCGCGACATCGTGTCGAACTCCATCCCGCTGAAGCCGAACGCGCCGTCGCCCAGCAGGAGGACGACCTGCCGGTCGGGCCGCGCGAGCTTCGCCGCGATGGCGTATCCGGGGCCGCTGCCGAGGCAGCCGTAGGGGCCGGGGTCGAGCCAGCACCCGGGCTCGTAGCTGTCGATGACCCGGCCCGCGTACGAGACGAAGTCGCCGCCGTCGCCGATGATGATCGCGTTGCGGTCGATGACCTCCGACAGCTCCTTGTAGACGCGCATCGGGTGGAGGGGGCCGCGGGGGTCGTTGCGCTCCTCCTCCTCGGCGGCGCGCTTCTCGGTCTCCGTCGCGCGGAGGCCGTCGACCCAGCCGGCACGCGCGTCCGCCGAGCCGGCGGCACCCGTGCGCAGCGCGTCGATGATCGTGGTCAGCCCGCCGTAGAGCTCGGCGGCGACCGCGCGCGGGTGGTCGCGCACGGGTTCCGCCCGGTCGATGACGATGAGCTCGGCCTCCTCGCCGAACGCCGCTCCGAAGCCGAGCCGGAAGTCCATCGGAACGCCGATGACGAGCGCGACGTCGGCGCCCTTGAGGGCGTCGCTCCGGGCCCGGGAGAACGCCAGCTCGTGGTCGGCGGGGACGCAGCCGCGGGCGAGGCCGTTGAGGAAGACCGGGATGCGGAGCTCCTCGGCGAGCGCGCGCAGCGCGTTCTCGCCGTGGCCCCAGTAGAGGTTCGTCCCGGCCATGACGACGGGCCGCTCGGCGTCGCGCAGCAGCGCGATCGCGCGGTCGAGCGCCGCGCCGTCGGGCTCCGGTCCCCCGGCCATCGAGGGGAGCACGACATCGGAGGCCGGCTCTTCCGCCTCGCCGAAGACGTAGTCCATCGGGAAGTCGACGAACGTCGGCCCGCTGTGGGGGGTGACGGCGGCCACGAGCGCGTCGTCGACCATCCCCGGGATCTCCGCCGTCGACGACGGGGTCGCGGCGTACTTCGTGAGCGGGCGGACGAACGGGATGTGGTCGATCTCCTGCAGCGATCCCATCCCCCACCGCATCGCCGGGGCGCGGCCGCCGAGGACGAGCATCGGCGACTGGTTCATGAGGGCGGACCCGAGCGCGCTCATCCCGTTCGTCACCCCGGGCCCCGCCGTGAGCGCGGCGACGCCGGGCTCACGGGTCACCTTCGCCCAGCCCTCGGCGGCGAAGGCCGCGGACTGCTCGTGACGGACGTCGACGAGGTCGATGCCCTCCTCCCGGCAGCCGTCGTAGATCGAGAAGATGTGGCCGCCGGAGAGCGTGAAGAGCTTCGTCACGCCGTGGGCCTTCAGGCGCCTCGCGACGAGGCGACCGCCGTGGAGTGTGGACTGCTCCGCGCTCGTGCTCATACCGGCCACCCTACCCGTCGGCGACGGCCGGTGCGTCGTTGTCTGAACGATGGCGTTCAGACTCGTCGCCGGCGCTGCCGACGCAGCGTCCCGGGCCCCGCCCGCGGGGAGACGCTCAGATCCGCGCGGGCCGCGGAGCCGATGCCCGGTGGGCGACCAGGGCCTCGCCGAGACGCTCCTCGCCTCCGAACGCGCGCCCGTCCACCAGCACGCCGGGCAGCCGGCGCAGGCCCGCCCGGCGGGCGCGGAAGGTCGCCTCGACGAGTGCGACGTCCCGCGTCGCGTCGCGCGCCGCGCGCAGCGTCTCGATCATCCCGAGCCCGGCCGCGGCCGCGGCCTCCGCGAGGATCTCCGGATCGTCGACGTCGAAGCCGCCGCAGTACGCGAGCCGGCCCGCGGCGAGGGCGAAGCGCCACGAGACGCCCCTCTCGGCGGCGAGCGCGGCGACGCGGCGGACGGCCGTGCCCGACCCGGGTCCGCTCTCGGGCCAGACGAGCGGGAGGCCCAGGGCCGCGGCGCGCGCGCCGATGGCCGCCGTGCGCTCGGAGTCCGGCGTCGCGCCGATCGGCGCGCACGGGACCCACTCGGCGCCGGCGAACCAGCGCTCGATGCGCTCGGCGGCGAGATACGTGCCGGCCGCCGCCGGGTCGAAGCAGAAGACGGGCGCCTGCGCCGGGCGCGGCTCGAGGGGGTCCCCTCCCCCGGCACCCACGCGCCGTCCGAGACGGTGCGCGCGGCCCGAGCCCGTGCTCCTGCGGCACTCGTCCAAGCTGATGAGCTCCCCCACGGGGCTGACCTCCATCGTCCGGCGTCGTGCCTTCCCCCAGGCGCGGCGCCCTTCCACCCGCGAGAACGGCCGTCGTCCCGCCGACTTGCGCGCGTGCGCCCAAGTTGGCGCATCGGGGCGCATGGGTTTTCTGGTCCGTCATCGTGGGTATGCCTTTCCAATCTCGCGATGGAACGCCCCTCGTCGTCAGCGCACCTCACTAAGGTGCCTCGGGAGCGCGCCGTTCGCCGGTCACCCGTCCCTCAGCACCACGTCACACAAGGAGCCGTCGCCATTCCTTCCGTGCCTCCTCCCAAGCGCCACCCGTACGACCAGTGGGCGCCCGACGCGCGCGCCCTCGATCTGGTCGGCGACAAGTGGACCCTCCTCATCGTGAGGGACCTCGTCGGTGGGCCTCGGCGCTTCGTCGAGCTTCAGCGGGTCCTGCCCGGAATCTCGACCGAGCAGCTCCGCTCGCGGCTCAATCGCATGGTCGCGGACGGGCTCCTCACGCGGCAGCGCTATCGCGAGGTCCCGCCACGCGTCGACTACGAGCTCACCGAGCGCGCCCGCGACCTCATGCCCGTCATCAGCGCCCTCGCTCGGTGGGGGTCGCAGTGGGCGTGGAGCCCGCCCCGAGGCGGCGAGTCGATCGACGTCGGGGCGATCTTCCGGTCCGTCCCCGGCCTCGCCCTCCCGTCGTCGATGTCCGGCACGGTCGAGATCCAGGTGGAGCGCCCGGACGGCCAGCTCAAGCGCTACGTCCTCCAGGTCGCGCAGGGCCGCGTCAGCTACGAGGAGCGCTCCGAGCCGGGCGCCGACGCCCGCATCTCCGGGACCCAGGACGCCTGGGTCGAAGCCCTCGGGCCGAACCAGGCGCGGGGGTCCCTCGAGGTGACCGGGGACGCGTCGCTCGCCGGCGGCGTCCTCGACGCGCTGAGCCCGGTGGCCGTCGCCGAGGCGCAGGTCGCCTGACACCGATCTCGCCTCGCCGGGCGCCGTGGCGGCGGCGCCCGACGAGGACGCTTCTCAGCGGCCGCGCGTCCCGTAGTCCGCGCGCTCGATGCGCGGATACTTGCGCGTGTTCCCCTCCGGCACGGCCGGAGCGGGCTGGACCCAGCACGACGGCATGTCGTTCGTGTCCGGCAGCTCGGTCTGGTACGTCCCGTCCCCCGGCTCGCCGGTGTTCGCGCAGTCGAAGTTCGGGAAGATCATGCGCCGTGCCCGCTCGGGCCCCTGCAGCGCTCCCGGGTTGAGGTAGGCGTTGCCGCGCGAGGCGGCGGGCCGCTTCGAGAGCATCGCGAGCGTGTCGGCGCCGACCGGCCCGAACTGCCGCAGGTAGTGGCCGCGCTCGAACGAGTTGCGGGTGGGGACCGTGTCGGCCAGCGCACCCGCGCCGTTCGAGATGAAGTCGGCGACCGTGATCTGGTGGTACTCGAGCCACTGCAGGACCGGGTTGAGCTCCTCGAGGAACGGCTGGAGCTCGCCGAGGAGCGGCCTCGCAGCGTCGAGGACCTCCCGCGTCGCGGGAAGACCGCGGCGTGAGGCCTCGATGAGCGGATCGAGATCGGTGAAGAAGCGCCGCAGGTCCAGGGCGGCCGCACCGAGGTCGGCCACCGCCGGACGGAGGTCCCGCAGCGCCGGCCCGAGATCGCGGACGAGCGGGTCCGTGTCACGGGAGAACCGCTCGAGGCGGGCGAGGAGGAAGCGCGACTCGTCGAGGAACGTCGGGAAGATGCGGAAGCTCTCCGCGAGCGCCTCCTGCTGGGCGCTCGTCGCGCTGAAGACGTCGTTCGAGCTCGTGATGAGCGTCGAGAGCTGGTCCTCGCGCTCCGTGAGGGCGCCGAAGACCGCGCCGGTGTTGCGCACGAGCCGCTGCACCGCGCGCTCCTGGACGTCGAGCACCCCGAGGACGTCGCTCGCGTCGGCGGCGAAGCGCGGGAGCGATCCGAAGGCGTCGTTGAGGTCGCGGCCGCGACCCGTGCTCGCCTTCGCGAGCTGCTGCTGCCAGGTGCGGAAGTCCGCGCGCGTCTCCTCGTCGAGGGCGTCGAAGATCTCGTCGAGCTCGGTCGTCTCCGCGACGCGGGCGTCCGCGAGCCATCCCCCCTCCTCGACCGCCGGCGCGCCCCGCGTGCCGGGCGTGAGCTCGACGTAGGTCTCGCCGAGGAGGGTCTTCTGGCGGAGGATCGCCCGCGCGTCCGACGGGAGCGGCGCGAAGCGCGGCTCGAGCTCGACCGTCGCGACGGTCCGGTTCGGGTGCGCGTCGTCGATCGACTTGTCGCGGACCTTCCCGACCGACACCCCTGCGATGCGCACGTCCGCCTCGAGGCCGAGCTGCGTCGCCTCGGGGAAGGCGATCTTCACGCGGTAGCCCTGGGGCTTGAGCGGCGTCGAGCCGCCGAAGCTCACCCAGAGGAAGAGGAGCAGGCCGAAGCAGGACAGCGCGAAGACGACCATGACGAGGATCCGCGGGAGCGTCGGCGCCTGCTTGATCATCCGAGCACGTCCTCGCAGATCGTGGGGTCGCTGAGGACGCTCGCGAAGAGGAGGCCGAGCCCGGGGACGGTGTCGGCGATCTGCGCGACCGTGCCGCAGGTCCCGGCGATCGTGATCGGCCGGAAGGGCCCGTTCGCGTCGCCGCTGGAGAACACCGCCGCCCCGTTGTGGAGGAGCCAGGCGGTCCAGAAGAGGTAGCCCTCGTCGCGCGAGCGGACGCCCGGGCCCTCGCGGCCGCCCTGGTTGTAGCCGAGGAGGTTGACGAAGGCGTTGAGCGCCGTGAACGACCGCGTGAGGTCCGGCGTCGCCGAGGCGAGGTCGGCGGCGGGGGTCTCGAGGTCGTCGACGACCGGGCGGGCGGCGCGGACGAAGGGCCGCACGCGCTTCTCGAGGACCGGGGCGGCCTCTCGGACGAACGGCAGGACCGCGCGGTTCGCCTCGTCGAGGCGGCGCGCGGCGGGCCTCAGCGCGGTGACCGCGGGGCCGAGCACGTCGGCGAAGCGCTCGACCTTCGCGAGCGTCGAGGTCGTCTCACGCAGCGTGTCGGGCAGCCGGTCGACCGCGGCGCCGAGGTTGTCCTGCTCGCTCGCGAGCGCGCGCATCGCGGTCGCGCTCGTGGTGACGAGCTCGGCGAGGTCCTCGCCCTTGTCGGCGAGCTCGGCGTTGAGGCGGCCGAGGCTCGTCACGAGCCGGCGGAGGTTCTCGTCGCGCCGCGCGACGAGCCGCGTCACGCGGGCGAGGTCGCGGTGCGTCGGCTCGAAGCGCCGCAGCACCTCGCGCAGGTCGTCACCGCGATCCTCGAGCCCCTCCCCCGCGTCGCCGAGGAGCAGCTTGAGATAGTCGCGGGTGTCCGCGTCGAGCGAGGCGAGGATCTCGTCGGGGTTGACGTCCGGGAGCGTCGAGTCGACCGGGATCGTGAACCCCTCGGGAGCGGGCGGGGCGTCCTTCGAGCCCGGCGTGAGCTCGATGAACATGTCCTTCAGCCCGGTCTTCGGACGCAGGAGCGCGCTCGCGTCGGTGCGTACGAGACCCTCGCGGTCGGCGTCGATGTCCATCGTCACGACCGCGCGGCCGTCGACGAGCTCGACCTTCGAGATGTCGCCGATGCGCACGCCGGAGACCCGCACGGTCTGGCCCTGACCAGGCGTGACGGCCTGCGCGGTGGAGAACTCCGCGCGCAGCTCGAACGGCTCGTCCTCGATGAACGGGAAGCGCAGGCGCTGCTGGTCGAGGATGTAGCCGCCCACGACGACCGCGATCGCGAACAGGACGAGGACGGCCGCGAAGTCGCGTGCGTGGATGCGGATCGCGCGCGTCACCGTCCGCCTCCCGTGGCCTTCTTCGCGGCTGCCCGGACGGCGGCGAGCGTGTCGCGCGTCGCCTCGCGCGTGATGACCCGCAGGTCGAGGCCGCGGGCCTCGACGTCCTTGCGGGCGCTGCGGACCGCGCGGCGCAGGAGCTTCTCGTAGCGCTCGCGACCCGGCCCGCTCTCCGGCACGACGGCACGCCGGCTCTGGCTCGGCGGCGGCGCCGGGATCGACCGCAGGTCGGGCGCCTGCTGCGTCTCGCAGGCGACGTCGGCGCGCAGCGGGCTGCGGCCGCCGGTCGGCGGCGGCGGGTTGACGCCCTGGATCGGCCGGTCGGTGAGGAGCATCGCGCTGCTGTTCGTGAGCCCGGTGACGAAGGTGCCTCCCGCGACGAGGACGCGGAACCACTGCCCGTTCGCGTCACCGGAGCGGCTCTCGCCCGCGAGCCCGCTGAGGCCCTTCGCGGCCTCCTCGAAGACGGGGCCGGTGGCGGGGAAGTCCGCGTCCTCGATCGTGCTCGACGACCACGGGAGGAGGACCTCGTTCGTGCAGCTCGCGGTGAGGCGGTTCTGCTCGAGGAGCGGGACGCTGCGGTCGGTGAGGCGGGCGAGCGACGGCACGACGCTGCGCAGGTCGGCGCTGAGGCCGCGCAGCTCGCTCTCGCCGACGAGGCCGCGCGCCTGGCGGACGAACGGCAGCGTCTCCTCGAGCGTCTCGGTCGAGGAGCGGACACCGGGGCGGAGGTCGCTCGCGAACGCGCGCAGCGGCGGCAGGGCCTGGCGCAGCGCGGCGAGCGCCGGCCCCGCGGTGCGCAGCGTCCGCGGCAGCTCCTCGACGGCGGCCGTGAGCTCGCGGTCCTCGCTCGCGAGAGCGCGGGCGACGGCGGCGAAGTCGGTGACGAGGCTCTTGAGCGCCTCCGGCTCGCTGTCGAGGGCGGCGGCGACGACCCCGGCGTCCCGGATGTAGGCGGAGAGGTCGCCCGCCTTCTCGCCGGTCGCGGCGTCGTTGACGATCGCCGAGTCGCGGTACGCGCTCTCCCAGAAGCGCTGGGAGCGGCGGAATCCGCGGGCGCCGTCGCCCTCGAGGCCGGCCGCGAACTCGTCGAGCACGACCTTGAGGTCCTCGCGGGTGTCGCTCTGGAGCGCGGTGAGGACCTGGTCGAGCTGGACGGGAGCCGCGGTCTGGTTGATCGGGATCGTGTCCCCGTCGCCGACGGTCGGCGCGGAGGGCGAGCCGGGCTGGAGGTCGACGAAGAAGTTGCCCTCGAGGAAGATGCGCGGCCGGATCTTCATCGTCGCGTCGCTGTGGATCGGGAGGCCCTTGTCCTCGATCGCCATGACGACGCGTGCCGCCTCGGCGCCCGGGCGGACGCGCTCGATCGACGTGACCTCCCCCACGTCGACGCCGGCGATCCGCACCGGGGAGTTCGTCCGCAGGTTGTTCGCCGACGGGAAGACCGCCTCGAGCTGGAACGGCTCGTTGACGAACGGGACGTCCTTCGCGAAGCCGAGGTAGGTCCCGACGACGACGACGGCGATCGCGAGGAGGCCGGCCTGGAAGCGCGAGAGCCGGGAGCGTGTGCGGCGCGGGCTCACGGGTGGAGGACCTCCGGGTCCTTCGGCGCCTCGGGCGCCCGCTCGACGGGGACGCGCGGGACGTCGACGCCGCGGCCGCCGGGCCGGTGCGTGAACGTCTGGCCCTCGGGGACGCGCTCGGGGTTGAGCGTGACGCCGCGGCCCTCCCGGTCGAAGCGGCGGTACGTCGGCCCGACGCGCGGGAGGGTCGTGTCGTCGGGCGTGTCGACGAAGACGTCGCGGTACGGGTCGCCCGGGATCGAGCGGTCGCGGAACGGGTTGTGGCTCTGCGCGTACCCCTGCTGGCCCGCGCCGCAGTTCGCGCGGCCGTCGGGGAGGACCGCGGGCGCGTGGAAGGCGTTGTGGATGCGCGTCGGCGTCGCGCCGGGCTCGGGGCTCTCGTCGCCGTTGGCGAACTCGTTGGCCCCCATCTGGCCGACGCCGTCCCCGCCCGGGATGCCCGGAGGCGCCTCGTTGAGCAGGACGCGCTGCTGGCTGCCGGTCTGCGTCGGCGACGAGAGGTGCTCGGCCGCGAAGGTCCAGAACACGTTCCACGAGTTGCAGACGGTGACGTACGGGCCGAGGAAGCGGAGCGTCGGGTTGAGCGTGCCCATCGTCGCGGTGAGGCCGCGGAGCGCGCCGAGCGTCGTCGGCGCGCGGGCGAGGTCGCGCAGCGAGACCATCGTCGCGGCGAGCTCCTCGTTGAGCGGCTCGCTGCGGGCGAGGACCGGCGTGCCGGTCTCGACGGCGTCGTTGATCGTCGGCAGCGACTCGCGCAGCTCGGCGCTCGCGGCCCGGAGGTCGCCGGAGAGCGCCGCCACGCGGCCCAGGAACGGCCGCTGGACGCGGAGCGACCGCGTGCCGACCTCGAGCGTCCGCGGCGTGCGGCGGATCGTCTCCTGCAGCGCCGCGGGGTCGGCCGAGAACGCGTCGAACGTGTCGGCGAGGAACGTGAAGAGCTCGGCGTTCGCGCGCGAGACCGGGGCGACGACCCGCGCGGCGTCACCGAGCTCGCCGAAGAAGCTCTCGAGGTCGGTCCGCGGGTCGGAGAGGTTCTTCGCGACGCGCCCGAGGCGCGCGAAGAGGTCCGGCGCCTCCCCGAGCGTCGCGGAGAGGTCGCCGCCGCGACCGGTGAACGCGTCGCCGTAGACCTCGAGGTTCTCGCGGGAGGCGGCGCGCGTCGGACGGTCGAAGGTCGAGAGCACCTCGTCGAGCTCGGTCGTCGCGGCGCTCTGCTCGACCTGGAGGGTGCCGCCGTCCGGCAGGGTCCGCGGCGAGTCGCCGACGGTGAGCTCGACGTACTTCAGCCCGAGCGCCGAGCGCGAGCGGATGACGACGCGGCTGTCGACCGGGACGTCGCCGATCTCCTTGTCGAGCTTGAGGCGCGCGCGGGCGCCGACGCGGCCGTCCGAGAGCCGCGCGGGCGTGATCTCGTCGAGGACGCCGACGCGGTAGCCGCCGGAGCGCACCTCGTTGCCGGGGACGAGGTTCGAGCCGTTGGGCAGCTCGACGACGAGCTGCGTCGTCGGGACGAACGGCAGCCCGTTGTTCGCGTTGTAGGCGAGGAAGACCGCGACGGTGAGGATGAGCACCGTCACCGCCCCGACGAGGACGGGGTTCGCGACGATCGAGGCTCGTGAGCGGCGCCCGTTCATCGGCCGAAGAGGTAGTCGAGGAGCATGTCGCGCTCGAGGAGCGGGGCCCGGTCGGCGAGGTCGGGGAGGAGCTTCTCGGGGCGGAGCGCCTCCGGGACGAGCTTCTCGAGGTCGGGGATCTCGATCTCCGGCAGGCCCGGGAGGAGCGGCGCGGGCTTCGGGGCCGGGGTCGCGGGTGCGGGCGCCTCGCCGGGGGCCGTGTCGGGCGAGGGGAGCGCGTGCGCGGGGACGTCCGGCGCCTCGTCCTTCTCGTCCTTCCCGCGGCGGCGCTTCGTCGGCCGCTCGGGACCGGCGGACGGGTCGGGGAAGTTGATGCCCGGCTGGTTCGGGCCGAGCGCCGAGGCGCACCCGTCGGTCGCGGGATCCTTCGCGCGCTTCACGTCCGCGTACGCCGAGCACGGGCTCGTCGGCGGGATCACCGAGACGTTGAGGATGTGCGAGTTCTGGTCGTAGATGTTCGTCGAGAGGACCTGGTCGTAGACGTACTGCAGGAGCGCCTCGAAGCCCGTGTAGCCCTTGCCGCCGGGGCTGCGCTCGTCGGGCTCCACGGCGGCCTCGCGGTCGTTCAGGTGCTCGAGGACGAAGCGGAGGTTCTTCCCGACCTCGGGTGCCTGGCCGCCGAACCGGGCCAGCTCCTTCACCGGCTCGGCGGCGGCCTCGACGGCCTGCTTCCCGGTGACGGACGCCTCGCCGAGCGAGCGGATCGCCGGGCGGGACGCCTCCGCGAACGGCCCGAGGTTCTCGAGCAGGCGCTCGAGCTCGCCCGAGGTCGCCTGGAGGTCGCGGAGGGCGGGCGTCTGCTCCGTCGCCACGTCGCCGAGCGCCGCCATCGTCGGACGCAGCTCGGCGAGGAAGCCGGGGAGGCGCCGGAAGCCCTCGGCGAGCTCCTCGCGACGGGCCGCCGACGCGCGCGCCGTGTCGCGCGCCTCGACGACGAAGCGCCCGACGTCGTCGCGGTTGTCGGCGAGGTCCGTGATGACCGCGTCGGCGTCGCGGGCGAGGTCGGCGAGCACGCGGTTCTGGCGGGCGAGCGTCGCGAGCACCTCGTCGGTCTCGCGCAGCGCCGGCACCGCCCGGCGCAGCGCCGAGGAGAGGTTCGCGCCGTTGCCCCCGACGCCCGCGCCGAGCTCGCCGATGAGGATCGCGAGGCGCTCGCGGTACGGCCGCCGGAGGATGTTGTTGACGAGGTCCGGCGGGATCGTCGACGCGGTCCGGGAGACGGGGATGCGCGTCCCCGGCCGCAGCTCGCGGGAAGAGGAGCCCGGGAGGCAGTCGAGGAAGTACTCGCCGATGAGCGACTGCGGCCGGGCCTCGCAGCGGACGTCCTCGCGCAGCGAGCCGAACCCGTTCTCCGTCACCTCGAAGTCGACGACCGCGCGGTTCGTCTCCTCGTCGAGGTCGAGACCGGTGATCGTCCCGGCGCGCACGCCGGCGACCTTGAGGTCGCCGCCCTCGACGAGGCCGAAGGCGTTGTCGAGCTCGGCGCTGTAGGAGACCGAGTCGGTGCGCACGTCGTCGGCGCCGGCGACGAGGAGTGCGCCAGCGACGGCGAGGACGGCGAGGAGGAGGGAGGCGAGCCGTCTCATGGGCCGGGCGGCACCTGCGTCTCGTCGCAGTTGTAGTCGGGCGTCGGCTTCCAGATCGAGCCGCGCTCGAGGGCACCGGGGCAGCGGTTGCGCTGGTTCGTCTGCGCGACGGCGCGGAACGCCTCCTCGCGGAGCTCGGGCGGGATCGGCTGCAGCACGCCGTTCAGCAGCGTGAAGAGGTTGAGGTGGAGCCCGACGCGGCTCGCCCCGCCGAGGGCGTCGTAGATGCCCGAGTGGCTGAAGTCGTCGAACCAGCCGGTGAGCTCGGGCGCGTAGGGCCGGACGAACGCGAACTGCGGCGTCGAGCCCGCGAGCGCCTTCGTGCTCGCCGGCAGGGCGCCCTCCCGCCGCGCGCCGTTGCGCTGGGCCGGCCGCGTCGCGATCGCGGCGAGGTCGGGCTGGGCGTTCGTGAGGTCGACGAGGTCGTCGGCCTTCCCGTCGGAGCGCAGGAGGCGCGAGAGGTCGCGGAGGGTCGGGCGGGCATCACGGGCGAACGGCCGCAGCTCGCGGAGGACGGGACGCAGCGCGGCGACGGCCGGGCGGCTGTCCCGGACGAGCGGGTCGAGGTCGTCGAGCGTCGCGCGCAGCGATGCGAAGGTCGTGTTCGACCGCCGCATGAACGACGGGAGCCGGCCGATCGCCTCCGCGAGCGAGTCGCGCCGGACGCCGATCGCGCGCGTCGTCGTGGCGAGGCCGTCGACGAGGCCGGCGAGCGAGTCCCGGCGCTCGGCGAGATCGGTGACGAGACGCGAGCTCTCGACGACGAAGCGCTCGAGGAGCGGCTCGTCGCGGTTCAGCTCGGAGAAGAGCCGCGAGGTCGCGGCGAGCGAGGGGTTGAGGTAGAGGAGGCCCCGGTTCGCGGCCTCGGGGTCGCCGTCGTAGCTGCGCGCGAAGCCCTCGATGACGCCTTGGAGCCCCTCGCGCGTATCGGCGTCGAAGGTGTTGAAGAGCTGGTCGAGGTCGACGGCGCTCGTCGTCTCGGTCGTCTCGAGCGTGCCGCCGTCGGGGACCTCGTCCGCGTCGCCCGGCCCCAGCCGCAGATCGACGTACCGGTTCGCCACGCCGGAGAGCGACGCCTGGCGGACGGTGGCGCGCGTCCCGCGGCGCAGCGGGGAGTAGCCCTCGTCGTCGATCGTGAGCGTCACCTCGGCGAGGCCGTCGTCCGTCACCTCGATGTCGGTCACCTCGCCGATGGGCCGGCCGGCGACCTGCACGAGGTTGCCGTTGACGAGCTGGCTCGCGTTCACGAAGCGCGCGGTGACGCGGTAGTCGCCGCCGCCGCCCCCGAGAAGCAGCACGGCGACGAGCGCGAGCACGAGGAGACCGGCGGCGAGCGCCCCGACCTGCCCCTTCGCCCTCGCGTTCCGCACGACCTGAGCCCGCCCTTCCTCGCAGCGCCGAGACGCGGACTCCCTTCCGCGCCCCCTCTCCCTGACCACCCGAACGGGGGGAGACCGCGGAACTTGCGGTCGATCGCGTCTTGGCACGCTGACGGTCTGTGACCGGTCTTGACCGGCTCCGATGAGGGGTTCGTGAGGATCCGGAGCACCTGCGGCGCCCCTGGCAACTTCCATGCGATCGTGGTGTTCGCTCCTGGTGAGCGCCTGTATGGACTTCAGCACCGCGATCGATCACGCCGGGCAGGGACTGCGCGGCCCCACCCCCCTCCTGCGTCTCCAGGGCGACGAGCGCCTCATCGCGCTCACCCGTCGCGGGAACCAGGCGGCCTACGAGACCCTCGTCGGCCGCTACCAGTCGCGCCTTCTCTCGTTCTGCCGGCACATGCTCGGGTCCCGCGAGGACGCCGAGGACGTGCTGCAGGAGGTCTTCGCGGCCGCGTTCAACGCGATCCTCGCCGACGACCGCCCGATCAACGCCCGGCCCTGGCTCTACCGAATCGCGCGCAACCGCTGCCTCAACCATCTCCGCCGCCAGCAGGCGATCGGCGTCGACTCGATGGACGTCCACCTCGCCGACCACGGCACGACGACCGCCGACCGCGTCCACAAGCGCGAGGAGTTCCGCCAGCTCGTCTCCGACGTCCAGGACCTGCCCGAGACCCAGCGCACCGCCCTCCTCCTCCGCGAGATCGACGCGCTCTCCTACGAGCAGATCGCCGAGGCGATGGAGACGACGGTCCCGTCGATCAAGTCGCTGCTCGTCCGGGCCCGCGTCTCGCTCGCCGAGGCGGCCGAGGCGCGGAAGCTCACCTGCGAGGAGGTCCGCGTCGAGCTCGGCGAGATCGCCGAGGGCCTCACGCGCAGCTCGCCGCCGATCCGCCGCCACGTGCGCCAGTGCGAGCGCTGCGCCACCTTCCGCAAGGAGCTGCGATCGACGAACAAGGCGCTCGCCGCCGTCTTCCCGGTGGGCCCGCTCCTCCTCCTCAAGAAGTTCATCCTCGCCCAGGGCGCGGCCGGCACGGGCGCCGCGGCGTCCGGTGCCGGAGCGGGCGCCGTCGCGAGCTCGGCGGCCGCCGGCTCGGCGCTCGGAGCGGGCATCAGCGCGATCGGCACGAAGACCGCCGCCGGTCTCGCGGCCGCGGCGATCGTCACGGCCGGAGCGGTCGAGGTGGACCACGTCCGCAAGTCGGAGGTCGAGCGCGCCGACCCCGCGCCGGCGATCGCCGCGATGCCCTCCGCCGAGGAGCCGACCGTCGTCGCGAGCGCTCCGCAGCCCGCGACCGCCTCCCCGGCGCCGCCCGCGCCGGCCCCCGCGCCCGCCGAGCCGACGCCGGCACCGGCACCGGCCGACGAGGAGAAGGACGAGGCGGCGACGGCGGCCTCCGACGACGCCGAGCCGACGTCTCCGAGCCCCGATGCTCCGGCCGAGGAGCCCGTGGCCGGCGAGCCCGCGACGACACCGGACCCCATGGGCGCGCGTCCCGCCGCCCGCCCGACGGCCCCGGCCCCGCTGCGACCGACGCAGACCGGCTCCGACACGGTGAGCCTCGCGCCGTCCAGGCCGGCGAGCACCGGCGGCGTCGCCGCACCGGCTCCTGCCCCGCCGGTCGTCCCGACGGTCGCCCTGCCCGTCCCGGCACCCGCTCCGGCTCCGGCCCCCGCACCCGCCCCGGCTCCTGCACCGGCCCCGGCGCCCGCCCCGGCGCCCGCGCCCGCCCCGGCGCCCGCGCCGGCCCCCGCACCCGCGC
>NZ_JBLKKY010000057.1:0-28288 GCF_059438195.1 Paraconexibacter sp. | reverse complement strand
GTCGCCGCCTGATCACCCTTCATCGCCCTATCCACAACATTTGACAATTGCTCCGGCGAACGTGACGATTCTGGATCTGGATCGCGCAGACTCTCCGGCTCAGCTTGGCCGCGCCACCGGCGCGTGGAACACTCGCTCCTGTCATGCGCGAACGAGCGACATTGCGACGGGATGCCGGCGGCGAGCTTCGCGTCGAGGTCGAGCGAGCGGACCTCGCTCGCGACGAGGTCGTCGTTCACCGCGCCGATTCCCCTGCGTCGCATGCGCCCGAGCCGCGCTTCGTTGCTGCTGTCGACGCACATCTCGCGATCGCCGTGCCGCATGAGGCGGGAACCACGGACCGGCTCCTCACGGAGGATCGTGGCCGTCGGCATTGATGGGGCACCCGCGCGCTATCGTACGACTAGTCGTACAGCGAGGAGCGACGATGCGCCGACGGACTGAGCAGAGCAGGACCGCCCTCGGGACCAGCGAGGCGCGTGCCCAGCTCCCCGAGCTGGTGAAGCGGGCGTCCAACCCGAAGAAGCGTGCCCGCGGGCTGCGCGACAACGCGGTCGAGATCAAGGCACGAGGGTCCGACGGTTCGGCGACGCTGCTGCCGACGACCGACCTCGACGCGGCGGAGGCGCGGATCGCCGCGCTCGAGGCCGAGCGCGAGGAACTGCAGGAGGATCTCGAGGATGCGGGCATCGCGCTTCTGATCGCTGAGCGGCTGTCGACACCGCGCCCCGAGACCGTGACGGCGGCGGAGTTCCTGCAGCAGATCGGGATGAGCGAGTTCGTTGAGCAGCTCCCCCGGCGCTGAGCCGACCTTCGAGTTCCTCCCGGAGGTCGCGACCGAGGCCGCCGCCCTCCCGGAAGCCGTGCGCCGGGAGATCGCGAGGATCGTCGTCGAGCTGCACCGCAACCCTCACCTCGGGGAGCCGATGGACGACCGGCCGCCCCGCATCCTCCAGGGCTGCCGCAAGGTCCGCTTCGACGAGCCTGGTCACAAAGGCAAGCCGCGCTACCGGCTTGTCTACCGCAACGAGCCGACCGACGGGGCGCCGGGCCGCATGGTGGTTCTCGCCATCGCCGAGCGGCGCAACATGATCGCCTACTCCAAGGCGGCGGCACGGCAGACGCGGCGCGCCGGCGCGCAGCAGGTCCGCCGCTCATGATGCGAACGGCCTGACCCCTCACCCCGGCACCACCACGACCGCGTGGTTCCGCGCCCGCGACAGCCCGACGTACAGCTGGTGATCGCGCGTCTGCCGATCGAGGTCCTCGAGCTCGCAGAGCACGACGACCGCGGCCTCGAGTCCCTTGAAGCCGCGGATCGAGCAGAAGCGGACCTGCCGCGAGCCCTTCGGCGTGGGGCCGTCGCAGAGCCGGCTGCCGAGCGCGGCGGCGACCTCGGACTTCGCCTCGCCGTGTGAGGAGAGGACGACGACGTCCCCCGGCGGCACGTCGTCGGGGCCGAGGAGGCGGTCGAGGAGCTTCGCGACCGCGGCCGGCTGGTCGTCGGTGCGGACGAGCTCGGGCTGGCGTCCCTCGGGTCCGCGGACGTCGGGCTTCACGGTGCCCTCGTAGAGCTTGAGCAGCTCGCGGTGGATCGCCTGGGTGTTGCGGCAGTTCGTCGGCAGCTCCCAGGCGAGGAAGTCGCTCGGGACGGTGAGCCGGTCCTCGTAGACGCGCTGGTTGTCGTCGAGGAAGAGCCACACAGGCGCCGTCTCCTCGTCGCGCAGGCCGCACCGCAGCGCGGCGAGCCAGTCGTCGTCGAGGTCCTGGGCCTCGTCGACGATGAGCGCGTCCCATTGCGGGCCGAGGACGTCGATCGCGTCGACGAGCGCCTCGGGCAGCTCGACGTCCCAGAACCGCTGGGGGGTGTCGTCCTTCGGGTGGTCAGGCAGCGCGACGCCCGCCTTCTTCGCCAGGCGCGTGCACAGCCGGTGGAAGTGGACGAAGTCGATGCGCGGGTTGCCGACCGTCGTGTGCAGGTGCGCCCCGAGTCGCTTGTTGAAGCAGACGAAGAGGACGACCCTGCCGTCGTCGGCGAGCCGGCGCGCGTGCTCGACGGCGAGCATCGTCTTGCCGGACCCCGCGCAGCCGTGGATCGCCATGCGCGGGAAGCGCGTCATGTTGCGCAGCAGCATCCCCTGCTCGCGCGTGAGCTCGACGAGCGCCGCGTCCTCGGCGTCGAACGAGGTCGCGAGCGGGACCTCGATCTCGTGGGTCGGCGCGAGCAGGTCGCGCAGCATCGCCGCGCCCTCCTCGCCGGGGACCGCGCGCTTGTCGCGCGACCCGCCGTGGAAGGCGAGGACCCGCTCGACCGAGGCGGCGACGTCCTTGAACCCCTGACGGTCGATGACGATGTCGGGCGGCGCGTCGGGCGCGAGCACGAGCGAGTGGACGGCGATGTCGGGGAAGCCGACCGCGTGGACGATGACGAGGTCCTTCGCCCGCCAGCCGTCGACCGCGTCGATCATGTCTCCGAGCGCGTACTTGTGACCGCTCGCCTGCTCGAAGGGATCCTTCACCCGCTCCTTCACCCCGGCGATCGTGCGGTGCCACTCGCCGTGACGGCACTCGATGTCGCCGCCCTTCACCTCGAGGCAGACGATCCCCTTCTCGGGATGGCAGAGGACGAAGTCGATCTCGCCGTCCTTCGCGCCCGTCGCGTGGTCGCGCTGGACGAACCCGACCGAGTGGAACACGAGCCACTCGTCGGACAGCCCGTCGCGCAGCGCCTCGAACACCTTCACCTCGCCGGCGCTCTTCACCTCGTCGGGAAGGAGCGTGCGCGGGTGCATGAGCGCCATGGGGCCGATGCTGTCAGACCCGCGGCGACGCGCGCGACCTTTCCGCGATGGCCGACGAGCACGACCAGAAGGACGCCGGCCCGCACGTCGAGCCCGTCGTCCTCTGGGCGCTCCACAAGCAGAGCCGCGAGCTCGATGACACCCGACGCGAGCTGCGTGGCGAGCCGCCGCGCGAGCCGACGGAGGGCGAGAAGGCGATGGACGGGGCCTTCTTCCTCATCGTCTTCGGGCCGATGCTCCTCTTCCTCGCGAAGCTCGTCCTCGTCGTCGTCTGTCCCGTGCTCGTGCTCGTCTGGTTCGCCAAGCACTGGCGGGGCATCCTCTTCGCCCTCACGACGGCGGCCATCTGCATCGCCGGCGGACTCGCCGTCCAGACGCATGCGATCGAGCCCTACCTCGAGGGAGAGACCCGCGAGAGCATCGAGGCCCTCAACGTCCTCCTCTTCGCCGCCGCGATCCCCATCGGCGCTCTCGCGCTCTTCAACCGCATGACGCCGCCGAACCGCCCGGGTGCGCCCGTCGTCGGCGCGGTCGGGACGACCGCGGCCCCTGCGACCGTGCGGCGGGCGGAGCCCGCACCGGAGATCCTCGACGCCGAACCCGACGCGACCTGGCGCTGCACCGGGTGCGGCCACAACCGCAATCGCGTCGGATCTCGCCGCTGCACGGTGTGCCGCCGTGAGTACGCCAAGGCCGTCCGCGTCGGGCTCGTGCGCCCTGAGGACCCGGCACCGGAGATCATCGAGGGGCGGGCGGTCGAGGCGCCGCCTCCCGCCCTGCCGGCCGTGACGACGCCGAATCGGCTCCTCCTTCCCGCGGCCGACGCGGCGGTCGCTCGCGTCCGCGTGCCCGACCCGGTCGTCGCCCACGAGGCGCGCGAGCCCTTCGCGACGCTCGTCGAGTGGGCGTTCGTCTCCGCCTGGCTGGAGGAAGGCCGCGACGTCTCCCAACGGGCTTCGCTCGAGCTCGTGGGGTGGCGGAGCGGCCCCGTCAACGCCGAGCGGACCGCCGCGGCGAAGCGCGTCGCCGACGGGATGCTCGTCATGATCGCGACGCTGCCCGTCGACCCGTCGGGGACGCTGAGCGCTCGCCTCGACCGGTTCCTCACCGCGGCCGCGAACCTCGCCTCGCTCGTGCCGGCGATGGAGTATCAGCGTCTCGGCGTCGATGACCCGTCGTTCAACGACGTGCGGAGCGCGCTCGTCACCCACCTCGACGACCTCGCGTCCGCGGCGGACGCGAAGGCGGTCACGAGGGCGAGCGAGGAGGTGATAGCTCGCGTCGGTGCGGGCGACGCGGCGAGCGTGACGGCCTGCCGGACCTGGCTCGCCTGGGCCGACCGGGTCGCCGTCCACGGCGACGCGGTCGCTCTGCAGCGGCTCCGCGCCGCCCTCGAGCAGGCGTCACGCCCGTCCGTGGACGACACGTCCCGCGCGGTCGACGCGAGCGCCCTGCGTGAGGCGCTCGACGAGCTCGGCGCGCTCGTCGGGCTCGCGAGCGTCAAGGACGAGATCCGCTCGCTCGCGAACCTCGCGCGCGTGCGCCGGGTGAGGGAAGAGCGGGGCCTCGGCAACCCGCCGCTGTCGCTCCACCTCGTCTTCACCGGCCCTCCCGGCACCGGCAAGACGACCGTCGCCCGGCTCATCGGCCGCATCTACGCGGCGCTCGGTCTGCTCGAGGAGGGCCACCTCGTCGAGGTCGCCCGCGAGGACCTCGTCGCCGGCTACGTCGGCCAGACGGCGACGAAGACCGCGGCGGTGATCGACCGCGCCGTCGGGGGCGTCCTCTTCATCGACGAGGCCTACAGCCTCACGAGCCGCGGCACGGGCAGCGACTTCGGCCCCGAGGCGATCGAGGTGCTCCTCAAGCGCATGGAGGACGACCGCGAGCGGCTCGTCGTCATCGCCGCCGGCTACCCCGGCGAGATGGCCGCGTTCATCGCGTCCAACCCCGGGCTCGAGAGCCGCTTCGGCACGACGATCAGCTTTCCGCGCTACTCGACCGACGAGATGGCCACGATCGCCGAGCGCTACTGCGAGGCGCACCGCTACGTGCTGGACGACGCCGCCCGGCGTGCGCTCATGGGCCTCCTCGACACGGAGTCGGGCGAGCGGGCGTTCGGCAACGCCCGCGCCGTCCGCCGCCACCTCGAGCGGGCGATCGCGCGCCACGCGGACCGCGTCCTCACTGCGGACGCGCTCGACGACGCCGCCCTCACGCACCTCACCGCCGACGACGTCACCGGAGGAGCCGATGCCGCCCGATCCTGACCGTCCCTGGTGCGCGCTCGGCTTCGACAGCGGCCGATTCCTCGGCGCCGGCGACGCCGCCGTCGCCCACCGCGACATCGTCGTCGAGGGTCTGCGGCGGTGGATCGACGGCGGGCCGGGCGTGCGCGAGAGCGCTAGCGCTCGCCTCTCGACCGCAGGAGAGGCGCTCGACACGATCTGCGGCGTCGAGGTCGCGGCCACGTGGGGCGCGCGGCAGTCGACGGCCGCTCGGCTCCACGTCCCGTCGGAGTACCGCGACATCCGGTGGCCGCGCGGAGTCGCCCTCACGCTTGGCACGATCGTCGGGGAGGCCACGCGTCGAGACCGCTCCGTCGCCCTCGTGATGTACACGGCGAGCGGGTTCTACATCTTCCGCGTCGGCGACGTCGGGCCCGACAACGAGGTCCTCGGGGTCCACCACACCGGCGTCATCACCGATCTGGAGTGGCAGCCGTTCCTCACGGCCCGCGGGGACGAGACGCGATGGCTGTGGAAGCTGCTCGTCGCGCGAGCCCGCGCGGTGCCGATCGGCCCGTCGTCCGCGCCGAGGAACGCGCCCGGTCTGACCCAGGCGATCGAGCGCCTGCGCAGAGGCGACGTCGCGACGTCGTGGCGGGTCACGTGCGCCCGCTCAGGCCACGTGTTCGCGGCGACCTTCAAGATCGACGTCTGCTTCTACTGCGGCGAGCTCCTGCCCGCCACCGCGTACACGCACGAGTCGGCGGCGCCACCCCTCGCCGGCGACCCCTCGATCGGTGCGACGGCGCCACTGCGCCGCTCGCACGCGCTGGAGCGCGTGCTCGATGAGGGGCGGGTGTGATCGGCGGCGTTGGCGCGGCCGCTCATCTCGCGGGAAGAACGCAGCTGAGCTCAACGGAGGTCGCGCATCGCCCCGACGTGCCGGTCCCAATGCTCGTCGATGTGCCGCGCGACGTCGACCGTCGGAGTGTCAGGACCCTCTCCCTGCTCCTCCTCGCGCAGCTCGGTCGCCCGCTGAAGGCAGATGGGGCACAGGTCCGCATCCCCTCGGCGAGCCTCGACGAGGTCGCGGTGGATGACGACGTGATCGACCACCGGCACACCGCACAGCGCGCGGACGCCCACGCCGGTGTGACCTCCGCTCGAGACGACGTGCTTCACGACGCTCCATGCTGCCGGACGGTCCTCTCCTGGGCAAGCACGGTGACCTGGCCGTGGAGCAGGCTCGTGTCGCGGGCGAGCTGGCCGCCCGTGACGCAGTGGATGCCTGGTCCAGGCGGCGATGCCGGACGCACGGGCCGCGGAGGGAAGCGGGTCAGATGTCGATGTCGAAGTGACAGGTGTCGCCGCGCCACGTGACAGCGTGGCCGCGACGATCCGCGCGGTCCTGCGCCTCGCGCCAGAGCCGGTTCGTCAGCGTCACACCACCGACTTGGTACGTGTAGACGACGGTCTCGGCCATTCCGACCAGCGTCCGGCCGAGGTGGCTCGGGGACCACCAGCCGTCGCCGACGCAGAACGCGCCCTTCGCGGCGAGCGATGCGATGGCGGACTCGGACCGAACTCGCGGGCTGCCGGACCCTTTGAGGATCAGCCGCTGCACGTCGACGGTCACGGCACGTTCCTCATCGGTGAGCTCGATCTGGCCGCGGTGGCCCGGGGCGGGACGAGGGGCGCCGTTCGCTCGGGCAGCGAGCCGCCACGCACCTCGGCGATACCGCGATGACAGCGCCGCACGGCCTCACCGACGACGGCCTGCTCAGAGTCGTCCATGGCTCCGCCCGCGAAGACGGCGACACCGTCCGCGGTGCCGCGCCTCCACGGGACGAGCTCGCAAGGGCCGTTCACGACGTGGTGCTTCAGCTCGAGCGGCTCCTCGCACGCGATCTGTCGCTGCCAGCCGGCGCGCGGCCACTCGGGGTCGAGTTCGCCAACGGCCTCGCGCACACGCGCGACGGCATCCGCAGGCGCCATCCCACGGAGCCGCAGAGCCTGAACGGCCACGGCGCCGATTCGAGCGAGGCCCGCATCGTCGCGGAGGAGAACCGAGAAGTCGCCGAGACTGTCGACCTCTCTCGCGGCGCGACGGACGCGCATCGCCTCCGCGGCGGGATCGGCAGGTGGTTCACCCGTCAGGGGCGTGGTGAGGAGGGTGTGATGCGCCACCCACGGCGAGTCGACCGCCGGGGGCCAGGGCGGCCCTTCGCCCCCCAAGGACACCACCGCCGCCCTGATCGGACGGCCGATCTCCTCCTCGAGGCCGACGAACAACGAGATGTTGCGCCCGCCCGCGTCGAGGACGCGGCGAGCTCCGTGGGGGTCGGGCATCGCGGATGGGTCGTGCGGGGCGGTCGTCGCCTGACCTCCCCCGCCGGACCCTGCGCGTCAGCTTGCCCCTCGTGACGCCGACTCACCCTCCACATGAGAGATCCCGCCCGCATCCCGCTCATCTGCGCCGCGCTCGACCGTCACTGGGCGGCGGCGGGGGAGGAGCGCTTCGGGCCCTTCCTCATGGCTCGTCTCACGTCGGCGGCGGGCGTGCCGTGGCACCCGCTCGTCAACACCTTCGACCGGCGTCTCGTCGAGCTCCTCGCCGGCGGCTTCCCGCAGGCCGACGTCTCGGGGCCGCTCGCCGCGGCGCGGGCCGTCGAGGAGCACCTGTCGCCCGGGCGCGACGTCGTGCTCGAGGCGATCCGCGCCGCCTGGGCGACGGCTCCCGACCTGCGCCTCGGCCAGGCGCTCCACGTGTGCTTCCGGGCGGCGAACCCCGACCTCGGTGCGCACGCGCTCTTCAACGTCGAGGACGGCACGCTGCTGCGCGCGCTCGGCGACCTCACGCCCGACGAGGAGGCCTACGCCGCCGGCGAGCCCGCCGCGCGCCGCCGCGGCTGGAAGGAGTGGTTCGAGAGCGAGCGGGGCGGCCGGTGACGCGGCCTCTCAACCCGAACCGCGGCTTTCGCTACGACCTCAGGCAGCACAGCCTCGCGGACGCCTTCTTCATGCGGGAGGTCGTCGAGACGGGGCTGACCGCCGTCCTCCACAAGCGGTGGGTGACCGACGCGTCCCTCGAGGACGCGCCCGGCGAGCTGCTGCGGTGGGAGGGCACGCCGGGCCATCGCGTCGAGGTGCTGCTCGGCTTCGAGCACGGCGTCGCGCTGCTCTCGCTCGCGTACCGGCAGGCCCAGGTGGCCTGTGCCGCCACGACGGTCGCGCGTGCGCAGCGCATCGAGCGCGAGATCCTCGCCGCGCTCCCGGCGGCGACGCGGTCGCGCGACCAGGTCCGCGTCCACGTCACCTGGTGGGACCGGGGAGCGGTCGAGGATGTGCCGCGCTTCATCGGCGCACCGGTGTGGTCGTCGATCCGCGACAACTACACCGCGGCTCCGCGCGAGCGGCTCGACGAGATGTTCGCGTGGCGTCGTCCGCCGGCGGGCGGGCGGCTCATCCTCTGGCACGGCGAGCCGGGGACCGGCAAGACCACCGCGCTGCGCGCGCTCGCCGGCGCGTGGCGCGGCTGGACGGACTTCCAGTTCGTCACCGACCCCGAGGTCTTCCTGCAGCACTCGTCGTACGTGATGACGGCCGTCAGGCCGGCCGAGGCGCCGGACGCCCGCTGGACGGTCATCGTCCTCGAGGACGCGGGCGAGTACCTCGTCCCCGACGCGAAGGTCGCCCAGGGCCAGGCGCTCTCGCGCCTCCTCAACCTGAGCGACGGCGTGATCGGGCAGTCGTCCCACACCCTCTTGCTCGTGACGACGAACGAGCCGCTCACGTCACTCCATCCCGCGCTCTCGCGGCCCGGGCGCTGCGTCGCGGATGTCGAGTTCGAGCGGTTCCCGGCGGTGGCGGCGCGCGAGTGGCTGACGCGTCGCGAGGTCGTCGCCGCTCCAGGAGCGTCGACCCTCGCCGACCTGTTCGCGATCGCCGAGGAGCGCGGGCACTCGGGGCCGGGGCCGGCGTTCGGGTTCGCGCGGTGAGCACGCGCAGGGCCCTTGTATCGTGTATCGATACGCGATACACATCAACGATGTTGAGGTCCGCTGATGTTCTCGTCCTCCTCGCTCTGCTCGAGGCGGAGGGCGAGGACTGGACGCTGCGATCGTTCGCCGAGCGGCTGGGCGTCTCGCACGCGAAGGTGCAGCGTGGGCTCGATCGTCTTGCGCGGGCGGGGCTCTACGACGCCGCTCGCCGCCGGCCGCGAAGGAAGGCCGCCGAGGAGTTCCTCCTCCACGCGGTCAAGTACCTCCACCCGGTCACGGAGGGCGCTCTCGTCCGCGGCGTGCCCACGGCGTGGGGAGCCGCACCCCTCTCCGATGAGATCGTCGCCGATGGCCCGGTCCCCGTCTGGCCGTCGGCTCGCGGCACGGTCCGTGGTGCGGCGGTCGAGCCGCTCGACGCTGCTCTCCCGGATCTCGCCGGGCGCTGGCCGGCGGTTGCGCAACTCGCGGCGTTGACAGATGCGATGCGCATCGGGGACGCGCGCACGCGGAAGATCGCCGCCCGGCACATCCACGAGCGGGTCGCGGTGCGCGCGTGAGCGCTGATCTGCTCCGAAGAGCGACGTACGCGCTCGGGCCGCTCAACGACGAGGTGGTCTACATCGGCGGCGCGACCGTCGGCCTCTGGTTCACCGATCCCGCGGCGCAGCTGCCGCGAGTGACGGCGGATGTCGACGTGGTCGCCGAGGTGACCAGTCCGCTCGCCTATGCCCGGTTCCAGGAGGGGCTCCGCTCGGCCGGCTTCGGCGAGGACGTCCACAGCGGCCTGATCTGCCGCTGGCGGCACGGCACGACCGGACTCATCCTCGACGCGGTTCCACTCGATCCGACGCTTGCGGGCTTCACCGCGGGCTGGCTGCCGCGAGCCGTCCCGTCGGCGAGGCAGTGCACGCTCCCGTCGGGCGAGACGCTGCGGGCGCTCGCCCCGGAATGGCTGCTCGTCTGCAAGCTCGAGGCGTTCGCGTCCCGCGGCGACGACGACTGCATCGCGAGTCGCGACTTCGAGGACGTCGTTCTCCTCCTCGACGCGCGTGAGGAGCTCACCGGTGAAGTCGATGAGCTGCCGGCCGAGGCGCGGGACTACGTTGCCCAGCAGAGCCGACGCGTGGCTGCGCTTCCCCATTTCGAGGACGCGCTGGAGGGGGCGTTGCACGACCCCGGCTCACGTGAGCGCATCGAGACGGTGACCTTGCCGAGATGGCACCGGCTCGGGCGGTGAGCCACCTCACTCCTCCTGCAGCCCGTACATCACCTGCCACACCTTCCCGTACCGCTTCGCCCGCTCGTACCCCTGCCGGTCGGCGACCGCGTCCTTGAAGTTGCCGTAGTCGATCGCCTCTGCTTGGGCGGCGAGCCAGGTGCCGAACTCGGCGGCCGGTAGCGTCGTGCGCCAGCGGTAGTCGCGCTCGGGCGTCTCGGTCGGGGCCGGCGCGCCCGTGCCGGCGCAGAACGCGTCGAGGTCCTCGCGCGCCCGCGCGCGGACGAGGAGCACGCCGGGGCGGTCGTGGTGGGCGACGACGGACAGGAAGCCGGAGGTGGTGAAGAGCCACATGCAGAGAGGGTCGGGGAGGGCGGGCGCGATCTGACGCGTCTCGTCTACGCGTCGTACTCGACCTCGAGGTCCTCGTACCCCGGCGGCGCTTCGAGCGGGACGTCAGCCACGTCCTCATAGAGCAGCCGGACCCGCCGCGCCTCGGCCGCGAGTCCCGACGCCGCGAGCTGCACGTCTCGCCACGACAGTCCCGACCCGAAGTCGCGCCCGAGGACGTGACCGATCCACACCTCGTTGTGGCGCGACCAGAAGTCGCCCTCGCCGTCCTCGGCCTCGATGAGCTCGATGGCCGCGTCGGGATCGGCTTCCTCGTCGACGAAGCCGACCTGCGCTCGCATCGACACGAGCCCCCCCGGCGAGCAGGAGAGCCAGACCGGCACCGGGTCGGCGTCGAGCAGGACGATCGGCTCGAAGCCGTTGCGGTCGAGCTCGCCCTCCAGCGGCAGATCGGCGATGACGTTCGACAGCCAGTCGCCGGCCCTCTGCGCCGGCGAGCCGTCCACCGGCGCGGGTGGAGCCGGCAGCTCGATCCCGCCGCCGCGCAGCTCCTCCAGCAGACCGGCGGCATCCGTCGGCTCCTCAGGGTCCTCGAGCGCGATCGCGCGCTCGAGCGCGTGCGTCGCCTCGTCGTCCTCGCCGACGGCGGCCGCCGCGCGGCCGAACCAGCTCCACGCCCACGGCTCGGCCGGCGCGATCTCGCAGTAGTGACGCAGGTGCCGGTAGGCCTCCGCGAACCGCGCGAGGTCGAAGAGCGTGTACCCGAGGCCGAAGTGCGCCATCGGGTCGCCGGACTGCAGGCAGCGCAGCCACAGGTCGAGCGCCTCGTCGTCACGTGCGGCGATCGCCGCGCTGAACAGCTCGCGGTTGATCGTCGGCCGCTCGCCGAACAGCGCGCGCGACGCGACGACGATCGCGTTCGGCGGCACGTCCGTCAGTCCGAGCACGGGCGCGTCGAACCGCGGGCCGTCCCACAGCGGAGCGTTCTCCTCGTCGTCGGGATCGAAGTCCTCGAGCCGGATGATCGTGAAGCCGACGCAGCGACCTCCTGGAGCGTCGTGCAGCAGGCCGACGTTCTCACCGACGAGCTCCCATCGCTCCATGGGCTGACCGTCGTCGACGCACCCGAACTCGAGCGCGGACATGCGGTCGGCACGCGGGTCGTAGCTGACGTAGACGGTCGGGCGGCTCACACGACGAGAGTCGGGGCGCGCGCCGCGGTCTGACGGCACCCCGGGCGTCAGATCCGGGTGATTCTCCCCGACTCCCCTCTCGCCGGTCCCGCCCTGCCCCGCCGCTCGAGAGGAGCCCCGCCATGGACATCCGCACGCACGCCGACGTCGACCTCGTCGCCGTCGAGACCGACGACGAGGTGTCGGTCATGCTCGAGCTGGTCGCGCCCGCCGAGGAGCAGGAGCGCCTGCGGCCGGCCGCGACCGTCCAGGTCGTTCTCGACCGCAGCGGCTCCATGGGTGACGGTCGGCTCGAGGCTGCGAAGCGCGCCCTCGCGCAGCTCGTCGACCGCCTCGACCCGACGGATCGCCTCGGCGTCGTCACCTTCGACGACGAGGTCCGGGTCGCGCTCCCGTGCGGCCGCGTCACCGACAAGGCCGCCGCGAAAGCCTGCATCGCCGCGATCGAGACCGGCGGGATGACGAACCTCGCCTGCGGACTCGTCCGCGGCCTCCAGGAGGCGCGGCGCGCCGCCGACGGCGGCCGCGCGACTCTCGTGCTCCTCTCCGACGGTCACGCCAACAGCGGCGAGACGAGCCCCGACATCCTCGGCGGCGTCACGACCGCCGCCCGTGCGCAGGGCGTGACGACGTCGACGATCGGCGTCGGCCTCGGCTACGACGAGGACCTCCTCGCCGCGATCGCCCGCGGCGGCGACGGCAACCACTCCTTCGCCGAGGGCGCCGACGACGCGGCATCGGTCCTCGCCGGCGAGGTCGACGGGCTCCTCTCGACGACGGTGCAGGCGGCGAGCCTCATCGTCCGCCCGCAGGGCTCCGTCGCGACGGTGACCGTGTGGAACGACCTCCCGTCCCAGGCGATCGACGGCGGGATCATGTGCGAGATCGGCGACCTCTGGGCCGGCGAGATGCGCAAGGTCCTCCTCACGTTCGCCGTCCCGGCCATGCCGGCGCTCGGCCTCGCGACCGTCGTCGAGCTCGAGCTGCGCTACGTCGCGCTGCCGGCGATGGTCGAGGAGACGGTGACGATCCCGGTGCAGGTGAACGTCGTCCCCGGGGACGAGGCCGCCGGCCGCACCGCCGACCCCGTGGTCCGCAGCGAGCTCGTCTACCAGCAGGCGCAGCGCACGAAGCGCGAGGCCGCCGACGCGCTGCGCCACGGCGACGCCGACCGCGCGGTCCGCCTCCTCTCCGACGCCGAGGACGCGATCGCGCCGGTCGCGATGTCGGCGCCGTCCGCCGAGTGGGACGAGGAGCTCGACCTCCTCCGGCACATGCGGGCGCGTGCCACCAACGAGCGCGACTGGGTGCGCAAGTCGCTCCTCGCCGAGGAGCGCAAGATGCGCAAGCGCGGCCGGCGCGACTTCGACCGATAGGAGACCGGTGCCCGAGACGACGACCGACACCCCGATCCTCACCGACCGCTTCGACCGCGCGCTCCTGCTCGCGACCGACCACCACCGCCGGCAGCTGCGCAAGCAGACGACGATCCCGTACGTCGCGCACCTCCTCGCCGTGACCTCGATCGTCCTCGAGATCGGCGGGGACGAAGACGAGGCGATCGGCGCGCTCCTCCACGACGCGGTCGAGGACGGCGGCGGTCCCGCGATGCTCGCCTGCATCCGCGACGCGTTCGGGGACGCGGTCGCGGCGATCGTCGAGGCCAACAGCGACACGGACGTGGAGCCCAAGCCGCCCTGGCAGGAGCGCAAGGAGGCCTATGTCGCCGGCCTCGCGCACAAGTCGCCGGCGGCGCTCCGCGTGTCGCTCGCCGACAAGCTCCACAACGCCCGCTCGATCGTGGCCGACCTCGAGCGCCACGGCGAGGAGCTGTGGGACCGGTTCAACGGTCGGCCGGACAGCATCCGCTGGTACTACGGCGCGCTGCTCGACGCCTTCGAGGCGCGGCGCGGCGCGCTGGGTCCCGGCGCCGAGGTCCCGCTCCGTGAGCTCGGGGTGCTCGTCGGGCGGATGGGCGGCGGCTGACCGATGCCCATCGAGGACCTCGACGACCTCCGCGAGCAGGTCGACCGCCTCGGCTCGACGGCTCTGCCCGTCGTCGACGCCGACGGCGACCTGTCCGGGCTGCTCATCGACGGCGGGGACGGCGCCGACGTCACCGCGACGATCGTCGAGGACGACGCCGCGGGGCGCCTCGTCCTCTCGACGCGGGTCGGCGATCGCGCGCGCCTCGCCCCGCGGCGGCTCCGCGCCCTCCTCGATCGACAGCGCGCCGTGACGGGTCCGAAGCTCGCGCTCGACGTGCCGTCCGGCACGACGGTGTCGGCGCGGTACGAGATCGTCCTCCCGGCCGAGATCGTCGAGGTGAGGGCCGCGTTCTGGGCGCTGCTCAACGCCCGGCGCGCCTGGTTCCCGGAGGTCCTCCACTGCGTCGAGGCCGTGCCCGTGGACCGCGTGTTCGCCGACGACGGGCGAGGCTTCCGGCCCGTCGCGGTGGACCCGCTCGTCGCGCTCGACGTCGACGAGGACACGCTCGTGCGGCGCCTCTGCGCGGTCGCCGGCATCGACCGCGACGACTGGGACGACGACCACGAGTCCTGCCTCCTGCCCGACGGCGAGACGCTGCTGCGCTCCGGTGGGGAGACGGGCGTCGTCGAGATCTCGCGTCCGGTCGCGACGATCCGCGACGGGTCGGCGGCCGGCCTCGGCGACCTGCTGCGACGGCAGGGCGAGCTGCCGTTCCTGCGCATCGACCTCGACGAGTTCGCGGGCGAGGTGACGCTCTCTCGCGCGTTCGTCGGTCGGGTGCCCTCGCCCGACGAGATCGACGAGACGTGCACGGTGCTCGCGGAGGTCCTCCCCGGTCTCGTCGACGTGGTCGCCCGTACGCAGGCGGATGCTGCCGCCCGCGAGGAGGCGCCGGTGCGGACCGAGCCGGACCCCGGCCTGTACGTGACGGCCGACCCGCCGCGGACGTTCCGCGTCCGTCACCTGCCCGACTGCACGAAGACGACCCTCGTCGAGCTGTCGCGCGGCGACGGCTGGCAGGTCGTGCGCGAGCTTCCCGGTGACGCGCCCCGCGTCGAGGACTCGCGCTCGGACGCGGTCGCCGCGTCCCGCGCGCTCGAGGACGTCGCGTCGCCCGGCGAGCTCGGGTTCGACGACCTCGACGCGCTGCTCATGCGCATGCGCGCCGATCTGCGGTCCGCGATCGTCGGCCTCCTGCACCAGTACGACCTCGAGTGGGCCTTCAGCTCGGACTCGTTCGACCGCAACTACTCGATCGCGGTGTTCCGCTGCGCGAAGGACCTCATCGAGATCCTCGCGCTCGTCGAGGAGGCACGGGACCAGGCGCAGGTGCGCAAGGCGGCGCTGTGATCAGGGTCGCGGGTCGCGACGGGCTGGGCGCCGGCCGCCCGACAGTCGTCACACGATCTGCGGTCGTTCTCCACAGCCGCGTCTTGTCCCGTCACAGGCACCTGCGGCACCGTCATCGGCATGTTCGGACCGAGCGGTTGGATCGACGGAGACATCCACCAGTGGACGACGCCGGAGTGGGGGCCGCTGCTCGACGCGATCGGCGAGAGCCTCACCGGCTCGCACTACGCGATCCCGACGGCGTTCGTGGGCCTCGCGAGCAGCGGGGTCGCGGACGCCGACCTCCGCGAGGTCGACGAGGCGGTGCGGAGGGCGGAGGGCGGCCGGGCGCTTGACGCGGACGGGAACGAGATCGGATAATCCGATTGTGGAGATCAGCGCGACGGAGGCCTCGAAGCGGTTCGCCGACGTGCTCGACGCCGTCGAGCATCGCGGTGAGAGCTTCACGGTCGTCCGCCGCGGGCGCGTCGTGGCGACGATCGCGCCCGCCCGGAACGGGACCGGCGCCGAGCTGCGGCGCATCCTCGACGAGCATCCGCCCGACGCGGGGTGGGGGACGGACCAGTCCTCGCTGCGGGAGTTCGCCGGGCGCGTCGGCGACGACGATCCGTGGACCGGCTGATCGTCGACACCGGCGTCCTCGTCGCCGTCGAGCGCCATCTCGACGCGAGCGCGCTGCCCGAAGACGCGGACATCGCGCTCGCCGCCGTCACGGCGTCCGAGCTGCTCGTCGGCGTGAAGCTCGCCGACGAGGGCCACCGCGAAGGGCGCCGGGCGCTGGTCTCGTCGGTCCTCGCGACCTTCGACGTGATCCCGTTCGATCTCGCCGTCGCGCGACACCACGCCGAGCTGCTCGCCGACGCCCGGCGTCGAGGGCACCCGCGCGGTGCGCACGACCTCCTCGTCGCAGCGACGGCCCGGGCGACGGCCCGCGCCCTCGTGACCACCGACGAGCGGGGCTTCGCCGGGCTCCCCGGGGTCGACGTGCGCGTCGTCGGACCCCGCTGACGCCCGGTGGGTCAGACCGGCCGCTCCGTCGCCGACCCACCCGGCATGCCGCTCCGCTCCCGGCCCACCACCACACCGCCCGGTGTCGGCGCGACTGCGGCGCCGGAAGCCGACCCCGCGAGGCACGCGGCGCCACGCCTCGCATGACCGGCGACTGGCTGCGCGAGGCCGATGACGCGCTCCGCGCCCGCTGGGACTCTCTTCCCGGCCAGGCGGTCGCGCCCGCCCTCCGCGCGCTCCTCGTCGCCGAGGAGGAGGCGATCGTCCGGTGGCTCGACGCCGAGGAGGCCGAGCTCGGCACCGGCCTCGTCGCCGCCGAGCTGGTCGGCGCGTTCCTGCGCGAGGTGACGACGAGCACCGCCGGCTTCGCGATCGTCGGCCTCGACGCCGAGTCGAGCAGTACGGCGTCGACGACCTCAGCTGGGCGATGACCGGCACGGTCGCGCTCGCGGCGCTCGTCGTCCCCGGTCGGTCGACGGTCGCGGGCTGGACGCTCGGGTCGCAGGTCTACCGGGAGGCGCAGCTGCGCCTCCTCGCCGCTGACGCGGGCGTCGACGACACCTCAGCGCTCACCGCCGATGCCCTCGGCCGGCCGGGACAGCTGTCCGGCCGCGGCTCGGTCTTCGCCTGGGCGCCCGACCCGGACGTGCGGGGAGCGACGCAGGCGCTCGTGCGCTGGGCGAACGGCGAGTCGCGTCGCATGCGCGTCACCGACACGGCGATCGACACCGGCGTCGAGCACCGCGAGGGCGACTGAGCCGTCCCGTGCCGAGGATTCTTCCCGCTCAGCGAGAAGAATCCGCGGGGCGGCGCGGGGCGGGGCGGCACGAGGCGGCACGGGGCGGCACGGGCGCGGCACGGGCCTAGGATGGCTCCGGCGCCCCTACCGCGACCCACCCCACCGAGGAGGACCCCATGAGCACGCCCACCGCCAACATCCTCGACCGCTTCCGCCTCGACGACAGGGTCGTGATCGTCACCGGCGCCTCGTCCGGGCTCGGGGTCGCGTTCGCCGACGGGTTCGCACAGGCGGGGGCCGACGTCGTCGTGTGCGCGCGGCGGGAGGACCGGCTCGCCGACACGAAGGCGCGCGTCGAGTCGCACGGCCGCCGCTGCGTCGCGGTGCGGGCCGACGTCGCCGAGCCGGAGGACTGCAGCCGCGTCGTCGAGCGGGCGATGGACGAGCTCGGGAAGGTCGACGTCCTCATCAACAACGCGGGGATCGGGACGGCGGTGCCGGCGACGCGCGAGACCCCCGACCAGTTCCGCAAGGTCATCGACATCAACCTGAGCGGCACCTACTGGATGGCGCAGGCCTGCGGGCGGGTGATGGAGCCCGGCTCGGCGATCATCAACATCGGCAGCGTCCTCGGCTCGACGAACGCGGGCCTGCCGCAGGCCGCCTACGCCGCGAGCAAGGCGGCGGTCATCGGCCTCACGCGCGACCTCGCCGGGCAGTGGACGGGCCGCAAGGGCATCCGCGTCAACGCGCTCGCCCCCGGCTTCTTCGAGACCGAGATGTCCGACCAGTACGCCGAGGGCTACCTCGACACGATGATGGGGCGCGTGCCGATGGGCCGCACCGGCGATCCCGCCGAGCTCACCGCCGCCGCGATCTTCCTCGCGAGCCCGGCCGGCGGCTACGTCACCGGCGTCACGCTGCCGGTCGACGGCGGGCTGCTGACGAACTGACGGCGACCGCGACGCGGATCTCGGTTCGCGGAGGCCCCCTGGGGGAACGATGAGCCCATGGGACCGCCGCCGGCTCGCGTCTTCGCCCCCGACAAGGCCGAGATCACCACGCTCGCGGACTGGCACGCGCACGCCGGGCCCCAGGACGGCGAGCGGCACTGGCGCGACGGCTACAGCGAGAAGGAGCAGGCGAGGGCGTGGCTGCGCGGCGGCTCACCGGCCGTGCCGGCCGAGCTGTGGAAGGCGATCGCGCCGCTCGTCCCGGGCGAAGCCGAGCCGGACGAGCTCTTCGTGCGGCCCGAGCATCCGACGCCGCTGGACGGGGCGGGCCACCCGCACCGGCTCGACCTCTTCGGCTGCGCGCGCCGCGGCAAGGAGACGCTGCTCGTCATCGGCGTCGCCGCCAAGGGCTGCGAGGACTTCGGCCCGCTCGTCGCCGAGCACGCGCACGCCGCCTCGCCGGGCCCACACCGGTGCAACCTCCTCGCGCAGGCGCTGTTCGGCCGCCCGGTGTGCGACGAGGACGGCGGCGAGGTCCTCGACCACCGGCTCGCGGGCCACGGCTACGAGCTGTGGACCGCGGCGGTCGGGACGATCCTCGAGGCCCAGTCGCGAGACGTCCCCGAGGCCGTGCTCGTCGAGCAGCAGTTCACCCACCCCGGCGACTCGCCGCCCAAGGATCCCGAGGGGCGTGACTGGGGGATCGCCAACGCCCGCAACCACGACGCCTGGGATCGCTTCTCCGCCGCGTTCACCGAGGCCGGCGGCGTCTCGCACGAGACGTCGCTCGTGAAGGCCGGCACGCACCTCCACCTCGCCCGGGTCGTGAGCGAGTTCTGACCCCGGCGCCGACCGTCAGATGAGAGCGACCCGACCGACCCCTCGCCATGCCTTCCGTCCACCGGCTCCCGATCCCGCTGCGCGAGGCGGTGCCATGACCGCCGAGTCGGCGCTCGTCGCCGCCTACCTGCGCCACGTCCGCGGGTGCGACGTCGTCCTCACCGACGTCCCGCTGACCGACGGCGTGGGCCCGCTCGACGCGCTCGGCCTCGCGCTCGACGGCGAGCTGTCCGTCGTGTGGCTCTGCGCGACGACGATCGAGGGCGTCGCCGAGCGGCTGCGTCGCGCGATCCGCTTCTCCGAGATCGCGTTCGACGGCGCCGTCCCGCGCGCCGAGATCTGGGTGCCGGGCGCCGCGCCGGAGCTCGACGGCGTCGACGACCTGCCGCTCGCCTTCGTCGCCGGCGACGACTTCGACGCCCGCGTCCGCGAGGTCCTCGACGTCGCGCGCCGCGCGCCTGCGGACGCGACGGCCGAGGACACGACGCTCCGCCTGCTCCAGCTCGTCGCGGCGGCCGCCCGGCGCTGAGGCGCGCTCAGGCCGCGCTGACGCCCCACCCGAAGTACACCTCGACGCGCCGGATCTGCTCGCCGGCGAACCCGAGGATCTCGGTGTTGCGGAAGCGCTCGCCGGCGGTCGTCGTCGCCTCGTAGGTCGCGAGGACCTCGTCGTCGCCGACCTCGGCGAGGCGGACGAAGTCGAACGACGCGATCCGCTCGGCGTTCGGCCAGCAGCGGCCGAAGTACTCGTCGAGGTCGATGCCGGGGTCGGCCGGGCTGAAGAAGCGGAAGTCGTCGGTGAAGAGGCCGTCGAGGAGCGAGCGGTCGCCGGTCTCGTAGGCGGCGAACGCGCGGCGGGCGAGACCGACGCGATCAGGCACGGACGGCGCGCCCGATGACGTGCGGCATGTCGGGCTCGAAGCGGCCGGGGCTGAAGCCGAAGCGGTCGGCGTCCTCGACGCGGAAGCCGGCCGCCTCCATCGCCGCGAGCGTGTCGCGACCGAGGTGGCAGCCCTCCGCGAGCCGCGGCCAGATCGTCGCGTCGGCGACCCGCTGGATGCCGAGGGTGAGGCCGCCGTGCGCGCGGACGTGCTCGTAGAACCGCAGCTCGCCGCCCGGCCGCAGGACGCGGCGGATCTCGGCGAGCGCGCGGTCCTGGTCGGGCACGGAGCAGAGGACGAGGGAGCTGACGACGGCGTCGCACGAGCCGTCCTCGACGGGAAGCTCGTCGGCGAGACCCGCGTGGACGGTCACCGGGACCGGCGCGCGCGCCGCCGCCTCCTCCGCCTGGCGGCGCAGCGTCCCCTCGGGCTCGACCGCGACGACCTCGGTCACCTCCGGCGGGTAGAGCGGGAAGTTGAGCCCCTGCCCGCAGCCGATCTCGACGACGCGGCCGGAGATGCCGGAGAGCATCCGCCGGCGGTGCTCACCGGCGCCGCGCTTCTCGGCCTTCGCGGCGAGCTTGCCCCAGATGCGCGCGAAGCGCGGGGCCTCGTGGAGGGTGTCGGCCATGGGTCCTCGGCGGGTCGGTGACGGGACAGTGCGACTCTCTCACGAAAGACAGGCGAGCACCGGGGGCTGCGTCAGGAGGTGAGATCGTGCCGGTATGGCGACCGGCTCTCGCGCTCCGATCCTTGCCCGGACAAGTAGACTAGGTCATATGACTAAGTCAGTCGGGGTCCATGAGGCGAAGACGCATCTGTCACGGCTCATCGACGACGTCGTCGGCGGAGAGGACGTCGTCATCACCCGTCGCGGGAAGCAGGTGGTGCGGCTCGTTCCCATTCCGAGCGGCGGCGGTCGCAGTTTCGGTCTGGACCGCGGACTCGTCGAGATCGCAGACGACTTCGACGCGCCGCTCGACGCGGACCTGCTCGACGACTTCGAGCGGTGAAGGTCCTCGTCGACACGCACGTCTTCTTGTGGCTCCACGCGGCGCCCGAGCGGCTGGGCGCGACGCTCGCGCTCGTCGAGGACGACGCGAACGAGCTCCTCGTCTCAGCCGTCACCTCGTGGGAGATCGCGATCAAGCACGGACTCGGCCGTCTCAGGCTGCCCGAGGGGCCGGCCGAGTACGTGCCGAGTCGCATGGCTGCGATCGGGGCGCGGGGGCTCGTCATCTCCCACGAGCACGCCGCCGGCGTCGCGGCACTCCCCCCGTTGCATCGCGACCCATTCGACCGGCTTCTCGTCTCGCAAGCGCGACACGAGCGCCTCACGATCCTCACGGCGGACGCGAAGGTCGCGGCCTACGAGGTCGACTCGGTCCTCGTCGGCCCCTGAGCGATCCGTCAGAGGAGCCCGCCGCGCGGCGACCTCCTCACATGCCCGAGCCGACCTTCGACTTCCGTGCCACCGTCCTGCCGAACGGGACGGTCCGGCTCATCGAGCACGTGCCGTGGCTCGCGACGGGCGGGCCGATGATGACCCTCATGCACGCGCGCGGGCGCGCGCGTGTCGCGATCGCCGACCTCACCGTCCTGCGCGACGACGAGGCGGACGTCGCGATCGAGGTCGTCGTCGCGTTCCGCTGCGGGGACCGTCCCGCGGCCCGGGACGCCCTCCGGCGCTGGGCGGCGTTCGCCGGCTACCAGCGCATCTGGTTCGACGGCACCGTCGACGACCTCGTGCCGTCCGGCGGCGGGACGGCGACGACGCGCTGCACCGGCTGCCGCGCCCGCTACGTCGACGGCGCCCCGACGCTGTGGGACCACGTCCGCCGTCGCGGCGCGTTCCCGACCGCGTGCGCGCTCTGCGGCGGCGATCTCCCGCAGTGGACGGCGCTGGAGCCGGCGGGTGAGGAGGGCGCGCCGGCCGGTCGACGCAGCCCCTCGCGTGTGGGAGTGTCAGATCATGGCCTCGACCGCCGACCCACCTGACGTGGGGAAAGCCAATGACGAGATACTCGCGCGGTACGTCGCCGCGCGCGACCGCGGGGACGCCGCCGGGATGAAGCGCGAATGGCACGCGCTCGTCACGTGCGAGTACGACCGCGTCATCACGATGGTCCGCACCGCGGGCTACACGATCCTCTCCGACGACGAGCTCGAGGAGGCGGGCTCCGAGGCGTTCGAGCGGCTCCTCGAGAACTTCGTCTGGAACTTCGAGGGCACCTCGATCGGCGAGTGGGTCAAGAGCGTCCGGACGCTCGCCTGGATCTCCTGCAAGGACGTCCAGCGCCAGGCGGCCAAGCGCCGCGAGAAGGAGGCGTCGCTCTACGCGGGCCGCCCCGGCGACGAGGAGGGCGCCGTCGAGCCGTGGGCGCACGAGTCGTTCCGCAAGCACCGCTACGACGAGGCGGTCGAGGATGACGAGGGGCACCGCGAGGAGCTGGTCGCGCTCGGGCGCGACTTCCTCGAGTGGGCGCTGCCGCAGCTCGCGGAGCGCCGGCGGACCATCGTCGTGCTGACCCTCGCCGGGGCGAGCACGGAGGAGAAGCAGGCGGCGCTCGGCAGCGCGTCCCGGGACGTCGTCTACCAGACGTGGAAGCGCGCTCAGAAGGACCTCTTCAAGCTCAAGGAGCAGTACCCGTCATGACGAGCATCGACCAGGCCCTCAGCGCCTTCGCCGACGCATGGATGCGCGGCGAGCGCCCCGACGTCCGCGAGTACCTCGCGCGCGCCCCCGAGGCCGATCGCGAGCGTCTCGCCGAGGCGATCGGGGATTGGCTCGAGAGCGCCCCGGCCCCCGACTACGACGAGGCGACCCTGCAGAAGGTGCGGCGAGAGCCGCTCCTGGTGAACGCGCTGGCGGCCGCCGACCGGGCCGAGATCCCGTGGTCGGCGCGCGTCGCGCTCGCGCGGCGACGAGCCGGCCTGCGTGTCGACGACGTCGCCCGGCGGCTCGGCGAGACGCTCGGCTTCGGCAACGCGCAGGCCGAGCGGGCCGAGGACTACCTCGAGCAGCTGGAAGCGGACGAGCTCGACGAGCGGCGCGTGTCGCGGCGGCTCGTCGACGCGCTCGCGAGGGTGCTCGGCGCCGACGTCTCGTCGCTCGAGCCCGAGCGCGCGGTCCCCGCGCCGCCCGCGGCCGCGCCGACCGTCGCCTTCTACCGCGCCGACCCCGACGGCGGGCCCCCGGAGCGCGACGAGGCGTCGATCGACCTCCTCGGCAGAGCGCTCGCGACGCCGGCGCCCGAGCCCATGGACGACGTCGACCGGCTCTTCCGAGGCGGGCCCGACGCCTGAGTCACTCGGCGTCGGGCGCCTCGGCGATGCCGAGGCCGGTGAGCATCGCCTCGACCTCCTGCGGCGTCACGCCGAGATGGACGGCCGCGTCGGCGACCGAGCACGTCCCGTCGAGGACGGCGCCGAGGGTCGAGCCGCGGAGCGCCGGCGAGAGGTAGGGCGGCGTCTCCTCGCGCAGGCGCTCGAGGAGGTCGGCCGGCCTGGGCGCCGAGAGCGATTCGGCGAGCGGGATGTGCTCCTGCCGGTCGATCCGCTCGCGCACCGCGGCGTTGTGGGCCTCGCTCGTCATCCCGAGCGTCTGGAGGCGGATCTGCACGACGATCGCGCTCACGCCGTAGGCGCTCGCGAGCAGCACGATCTCCTCGAACGGCGGGTCCTCGTCGAGGTGCTCCTCGACCGCCGCCGCGGGCACGAGGAAGGCGGCGGCGAAGGCGTTCGCCTGCGTCTCGACCGGGTTGCGCACCCGTCCGTTGATCGTCGCCGGCGTCTCGACCGGCAGGTCGCCGTCGTGGCCGCAGCAGAGATGCCCGAGCTCGTGGGCGAGGGTGAACCGCTGGCGCACGGTCGCCTCGCCCGAGCGCACCCACAGCACGGTCGTCTCGCCGGTGCGCAGGCAGCACCCGAGCGCGTCGCTGCCCCACTGCCCGACGACGACGGGGACGTCCGCCGCGCGCTCCACGGCGGTGAGGAGGCAGTCGAGGGGCGCCGACGGGTGCAGGCCGTAGCGATCGCGCGCCTCTCGGGCCCGCTTCGCACCGCGGTTGGTGTCGAGTCCCGCCATCGCCGACGAAGAGCATGCCATCCGCGTCGGGTGACGCGGGGGCACGACGGCGCCGACTTCGCGCGGTCAGCGGTGCTGCAGCACGTTGAGGACCGCGCCGGTCGCGGGGTCGCGGACGAAGAAGCGCCTCACGCCCCACTCCTCGTCGGTGAGCGGGTGGACGATCTCCGCGCCGGCGCGGGCCGCGGCGGCGTGCGCCGCGTCGACGTCCTCGACCTCGATCGAGACGTCGGGACGCACGGGAGCGCTCGCGTCCTCGCGGATGACGATGATCTGTGCCGCGGCGTTCGACGGGTCGACGTAGTTCGCGACCCAGCCGAGGTCCATCGCCTTCTCGAGGCCGAGGACGTCGCGGTAGAACCCCTCGGCGGCGGAGGGGTCGTCGGCGTGGAGGTCCGGGACGATGCGGCGGACGGTCATGGCGGCGAGGATGCCGCCCGGCGCGGACGCCGCCGCGCGCTACGCGAAGACGTCGATGAGCGTGCCCTCGGTGGCCATGAGCGTGCGGACGACCGCGACGTTGGCCTCGAAGGCGTGCGCGGCGAGCTGCGTGTCGAGGAGGCCGGTGAGGACGTCCCCGCCGCTCGCGACGGTCGCGGCCGCGGTGTTCATCATCGCCTGGCTCGATTCGAGGCCCATGAGGGCTTGTCCGATCGCGGGGCTCGCCATGTGGCTGGTCTCGGCGGGCCGGGCCGGCGGGTTGAAGGTCCGGCCCGTCAGGTCGATCGAACGTCGAGAGCGAGCCTCGCTCACGATGCGTGCGACCGGCCCGAGCCGCGTCGGCCGCCGACCCGCGGAGCGTGACCGGCGGGATGCCGCGTCGACCTCCTCACACCCGCGCCGTCGCGAACAGCCCCTCGACGGTGAACGGCGCGATGCCGTTCACGCCCGGGTCGAGTGGCTCGTCGCCGCGGACGACGCGCTCGCGGGCGTAGCGGGTCGCCGTCGGCTCCTCGAAGATGCGGACGGTGCGGGCCGCGACCTCGACGATCCACACGCATCTCACGCGAGCGCGCGCGTAGCCCTCGAGCTTCACGAAGGCCTCAGGCGTACGGGTGTCCGCGACCTCGACCGCGAGGAACGCCGTCGACGGGTGACGGGCTGGGGACAGGTCCTCGGCGAGTGCGACGTCGGGCTCCGGGTACCAGCCCTCGGCGCAGGCGAGCGGGCCCTGGATGCGGACGAGGTCGAGACGGGCGGCGAACAGCCGCATGAGCGCCTGGATGAGCCGGAAGTGCGGCACGCCCTGCGGTGTCATCTCGACGAGGAGGCCGTCGAGCAGCTCGACCTTCGCGTCAGCGAGTGCGCCCGAGTCGACGATCCGCTCGTACTCCGCGCTGGTGAGCCGATGGACCTGATCGACGGTGACGGGAGCCACGGACACAGCCTAGACCTCACTCCTCGGCCTCGTCCAGCTCCGCGAGGAGCTCGGGACTGACGACGTAGAGGTCGGACTCGATCGCCTGGCCGGCCGCCCGGACGATCCGCGCGGCCGCCGAGATCGCCTCCTCGCCGAACCGCCCGTGGAGGTGGTCGGTGAGGATCCCGCCGAGGAGCTTGTCGAGGACGACGGGGATCGGCTCGGTCGCCGTCGAGCGGCCGCTGTCCTGGAAGTGGAGCATGCCCGCGATCGTCGACGTGAGCTGGCCGCCGATGTCGACGAGCTCCGCGGTGAGCGCGGCGACGGCGGGCGAGGGCTCCGGGCGCGTGAAGTCGGTCATGCCCCCTTGAGGGCGGAGGCGGACGAGTTCTCCCCCCGTCCTCTCGCCCGGCCGTCAGGCCGCGATGCGCTCCGTGACGACCCGCAGGTCGTCGACGAAGCCCGCGTAGGCGGCGTGCCGCGCCTCGTCGTCGGGCGCGCGGAGGATCGACGACGGATGGACCGTCACCGTCACCGCGGGCGCGAGGTCCGAGTCGATCCAGCGGCCCCGGTCCTTCGTCACCTTCACCGTCGCGCCGAGCAGCGCGGTCGTCGGCAGCGCGCCGAGGCAGACGACGACCTCGGGCCGCACGACCGCGAGCTCGGCGTCGAGCCACGGGCGGCACGCCCGGATGTGCTCGGCCCGCGGACGCTGGTGGATCCGCCGCTTCCCGCGCGCCTCGTTGCGGAAGTGCTTCACCACGTTCGTCACGTAGGCCGCGGTGCGGTCGATGTCCGCCTCGACGAGCGCGCGGTCGAGGAGGCGGCCCGCCGGGCCGACGAACGGCGCGCCCTCGCGGTCCTCGCGGTCGCCGGGCTGCTCGCCGACGAACATCACCTCCGAGCGCTTGAGGCCCTCCCCGAAGACCGTCTGCGTCGCGTTGGCCCACAGCTCGCACGCCCGGCAGCCCGCGGCCGCCTCGCGCAGCGAGGTGAGCGTCGGGCGCGCCGGCACGGGGGCGACGGCCTGCTCGGGCTCGGCGCTCTCCTCAGGCGTGGACACGGTCGCCCTCGGTGATCTCGGCGAGCCGCCGTCGCAGCGCGAGCGCGTTGCGGGGCGCGAACGCCTCCCAGTCGTTGTTGAAGTAGACGTAGACGTCGTCGCCCTCGGCGGCGCGCCGCGCGATCGTCTCGGCCCATGCGTCGATCTCGCCCGGCCCGTAGTTGCCGCGCCGGCCGCGGTGCCCGTAGTGGAAGCGCACGAACGACCACGACGCCGGGGACGGCGGGGTCTGCAGCGGCCGGCGCGCGTCGTCGCCGTGGACGAGTGCGACGTCGTGCGAGGCGAGGAGCTCGAGGATCTCGTCGCAGAACCAGCTCGCGTGGCGGAACTCGAAGGCGTGGCGGCCCGGCGGGAGCGCCTCCAGCGTCTCGGCGAGGAGGTCGTCGTCGCGGCGGAACGTCTCCGGGAGCTGCCAGAGGACCGGCCCGAGGCGTCCCGCCTCGACGAGCGGCTCGATGCGCTCGTAGAAGCGCTCGACGCCCTGGGACATGTCCCGCAGCCGCTTCATGTGCGTGAGGAAGCGGCTCGCCTTCACCGCGAAGACGAAGCTCTCGGGGGTCTGCTCGACCCAGCGCGCGACGCCCTCCCGGCTCGCGAGCCGGTAGAAGGTCGTGTTCACCTCGACGGTGTCGAACTGCTCGGCGTACAGCTCGAGCCAGCGGCGGGCGGGCGCGTCCTGCGGGTAGAACGCGCCCCGCCAGTCACGGTAGTTCCATCCCGAGCAGCCGACGCGGATCACGCCGACCGGATACCCGGGACGCGCCGCGACTCACCGGTACTTCATGCGCGTCACCTCGAGGCGGTAGGGCGCCTCGGCGAACGTCGCCTTCTGCCCGACCTCGACGATGACGTAGGCGGTGCGGTTGCGCCGTGTGCGGTTGCGGATCGTCACCTTCTCGGTCCGCCCGCCAGACCGGCGGCTCACGCCGATCCGCTCGCCCGGCTGGCCGATGTAGTCCGCGGTCGCGTCGTAGACCTGCAGGTCGGCGTCGCCGGACGTCGGCCGCACGAGGATCTTCGCGCGCGAGCGCTTCGGCAGGCGGATCCGGTAGATGTCGGTCGGATCCTTGATCGCGTCGACGTTCGCGCGCAGGCGCTTCGTCCCCGATCCCTTCCAGATGTAGGGATCGACCTTGTCGATGTACTCGCCGTTGACGAGGCCGATGAGGTCGTTGGGCTCCCGCGGGTCCGAGCGCGGCGTCGGCTCGCGGAGCGCGCGCGGGATGTCGACGCGACCGAAGCCCGTGTCCTGGTCCCAGCCGCCCTGCCCGATGTCGACGGCGCTGCGCCGCAGGACGTCGTCGACCTGGCCGTTGTCGAGCGACGGCCGGGCGCCCTTCACCCACGCCGCGGCCCCCGCGACGATCGGCGCGGCGAAGCTCGTCCCGTCCGCGACGGTGAGGCCGTCGACGACCCCGTCGTCCTCGAAGGCGAGGGGGACCGCGAGCGGCACGCCCTCACCCGGCGCGCTCACGTCGACCGTCGCGTTGGCGCTCGAGAAGTACGACGACTCGTTGACCTGGTTGATCGCCGCGACGGAGAGGACGTGCGGCCAGGCCGCGGGGTAGAGGACGGGGTTGCCGGCCTGGAACTCGTTGCCCGACGCGGCGACGACGATCGCGCCCTTGCCGTAGGCGTAGGCGACGCCGAGGTACTCGAGCAGGCACTCGATCGGGCTGCCGTAGCTGAGGACGATGACCTTCGCGCCCGCGTCGGCGAGCCCGGCGATGCCGTCCGAGGACTCCTCGCAGCCGAACTCGGTCGGCACGCCGTAGCTGATGATCGGCGCGCCCGGGAGGACGCCGAAGACGCCGACGCCGTTCACGACGGCCGCCGCGGCGCTCGCGACCATCGTCCCGTGCGGTCCCTCGACGACGCGGACGCCCTTCGGGTCGAGCAGCCTCGTGTTGGACGCGAGGTCGGGGTGGGAGACGTCGACGAGGTCGTCGACGACGCCGATCGGCGGGAGCGTCGCGGGCAGCGGCGTCGGCAGCGGCACGATCGCCGAGCGCGACCAGCCCGCGGGGGCCAGCTCGAAGGCCGAAGCGCGCTCGCGCGGGGCGTTGGGCTCGGCGAAGCGCAGGAGGCCCGCCGCGCGGAGGTCGTCGGCGAAGGCGCGCGCCTTCCCGACGGGGACGCCGAAGGCCCCCGGGACGCGCAGCGGCTCGGCGCCGTGGCGGCGCGCGATCGCCGTCGCGTCGGCGCCCGGCCGGGCGGCGACGATCCAG